>NZ_JAOTQT010000009.1:0-234904 GCF_025685725.1 Burkholderia sp. BKH01
GGTCGAGCCGGATCGCCGCGTGGTGCGCGCCGTCCGAAAACGCCGCGGACAGCGCGGCCAGCAGCGCGCGCCGCTGGTCGGCCGGCGTCGCGCGATGGTTGTACGCGACGAGGCGCAGCGCGCCGTCGTCCGCAAGTTGCGCGCGCAGCAACTGCGCGCCGATGCCGTCGCCCTGCGCGACGCGGATCTCCGTGCCGTCGCGCAAGGCGAACAGCCCGTCCGCGAACGCAAGGCGGCACGTATCCGGCATCGTGAATCCGTCCGGACGCACTTCAGCCAGCATGGCGTTCCTCCTGTCCTGTTTCCGCGCACGCATCGAGCCGCGCGCCGAGCGCCGCGAGCGTCGGCGACGCGAACACGTCGGCGACCGTCAGCGCGCGACCGGCGCGGACGGCCGCGTCGACGAAGCGCACGACGTCGAACGACGTCGCGCCGGCTTCGAACAGGTCGGCGCCGGGCTCGGGCGCGGCCGTCGCGAACGTGTCCGACCACAGCGCCGCGAGCGCGGCAGCCGCGTGTGACGGTGCGTCGGTCCGTATTTCCCCGCTTGCTTGCGCGCCGAAGGCCGCATCCGCGACCACACACGCATCGGGCGCGCCGAGCGCCGCCTCCGACGCGCCGGCAAAGCGCGCGACTTCGTCGTGATAGACATCGACGAGCGCATCGACGAAGCCGCGGTCGAGCAGTTCGTCCGCATACGAGAACGCGGCGCTCACGCGGCCGTCCGGATGCTCGACGACGTCCAGTTCAAGCGTAAACACGACGCGATGGCGCACGTCGTCGAATTCCGCCAGCGACAGGCCGGCCCAGTCGCGTGCGGCCGCACCCGTCGGGCGCAGGTAGTTGAACATCACCTGGAACAGCGGATTGGCCTGCGCGGCACGCGGCGCGCGCAGCGCCGCGACGACGTCGGCGAACGGCACGTCGGCATGCGCATACGCGGCGAGCGCCGTATCGCGCACCTGGGCGAGCACGTCCGCACGGCGCGCGGCCGGGTCGATCCGCGTGCGCACGACGACCGAATTGATGAACAGGCCGAGCGCTTCGCGTGCCGCGTCGCTGGTCAGCTCGCGCGTCGACGCAAGCACGCCGACCGGCTGGTCGGTCGCACCCGTCGCACGGAACAGCGCGGTGTTGAGCGCTGCGTGCAGCAGCATCGGCAACGTCGCGTGCGCGGCCGATGCGGCGTCGCGCGCGGCGCGGATCAGCGACGCGTCGAATTCGAACGCGATGCGTGCCGCGCGCCATTGCGGCACGGCCGGCGCGTCCGTGCGCTGCGGCAGCACGCGCGCCGGCAGATCGACCAGCGCGTCACGCCAGTAGCCGACGCGAGCCGGATGGCACGGTGCGGGCAGCACGAGCGGTACGACCAGTTGGTTAGTCAGTTGGACGGCTTCGTCGAGCGGCCCATCGCCGCCGCGCACGCGGGCGACGTAGCGTACGCGCACCGCATCGAGCCACAGCTCGATCGATTCGCCATCCGACACGATGTGATGGATCGTCACCGACAACACGTGGTCGTCCGCGCCGAGCCGCAGCACGCGTGCGCGCCACAGCAGCGCATCGGCCATGAGGTCGAACGGATTGAGCGCATCGTCGGCGGTCAACGCCGCCGCGCGGGCAAGCGCATCGGGTTGCGCCGACAGGTCGACTACCGGCAGCGCAACCCGCTGCGCCGCATCGATCCGCTGGCCCGGCAGCGCACCGTCGCGCGCGACGAGCCGCGCACGCAGCGCCGGATGCACGGCCGCCGCGTCGGCGAACGCGGCGCGCAGCGCATCGATGTCGAGTGAGCCACGCACGCGCAGCGCGACCGGGATGTTGTACGCGGCGCTGTCCGGCTGCGCGCGCCACAGGAACCACAGGCCGAGCTGCGCGGGCGACAGCGGCCACACGCCGTTTGCGTCGGGCTTGACCACCGCGGCGCCCGGCGCCGCAGCGCCCGCATGCGCGGCGCGCGGCGCGTCGGCCACCTGCAGCGCGTACTGCGCGAGCACCGGCGCCTCGAACAGCGCGCGCACCGGCACGTCGCGGCCGAGCCGTTCGGCCACGCGCGTCACGACGCGCACGGCGGCGAGCGAATGGCCGCCGAGATCGAAGAAGTGATCGCCGCGGCCGACGCGCTCGAGATTCAGCACGTCGCACCAGATCGCGGCAAGCGCGGCTTCGTCGCCGTCGTGCGGTGCCTCGTACGCACGTTCGACGCGCACGGGCGCCGGCAGCCGCGCGCGGTCGACCTTGCTGTTCGCGTTGCGCGGCAGCGCATCGAGCACGATCAGTTGCGCGGGCACCATGTAGTCGGGCAGCGTGCGGCGCAGATGCGCGTCGAGCATCGCGGCTTCGACGGGCTGCGCGGCCGCCTGTGCATCGGCGGTCAGTTCGACATACGCGACGAGCTGCGCAAGCGCGCCCTGCCCGTGCACGACCGCGCACGCTTCGCGCACCGCATCGTGCGCGGCAAGCTGCGCCTCGATTTCGCCGAGCTCGATGCGCAATCCGCGCAGCTTCACCTGATGATCGACGCGGCCGATGAAGTCGAACACGCCGTCCGCGCGGCGCCGCACGAGGTCACCGGTGCGGTACAGGCGCGCGCCCGGCGCGCCGTACGGATCGGGCACGAAGCGCTCGGCCGTCAGCGCCGGGCGGTCGAGATAACCGCGCGCGACGCCGATCCCCTCGCCGCCCAGATACAGTTCGCCGATCACGCCGACCGGCAGCGGATGCAGCCGCTCGTCGAGCACGTGCGCGGTGCGTGCGCCGACCAGCGTGCCGATCGGCAGATACGCGGCGTCGCCGAGCGTCGCGAGATCGTCGCCAGGCCGGAACATCCACAGGGTCGGCGTGATGACCGTCTCGGTCGGGCCGTAGCCGTTGACCACGCGCACGTTCGGCAGCGCGCGGCGCAGCATCGCGAACGCCTCGCGCGACGTCGCCTCGCCGCCGACGGTCAGCGAACGCAGCGTCGGCGGTGCGCCGTGGGCGAGCGCCCATTCGGCGAGCTGCGCGGCGCAGCCGGGCGGCACATAGGTCATCGTCACGCCGTCGCGGACCATCATCGCGCAGGTCTGCGCGGGCGGCCACAGCACGTCGGCCGTCACCGACACGGCGGCGCCCGACATGTATTGCGAAAACCAGCCTTCGTGCGCGCCGTCGAAGTTGACCGACTGGAACAGCAGGAACACGTCGTTCTCGCCCGCGCCGTAGCGCTCGGCAATCGCCGCGCAATGCAGCGCGAACGACGCATGGTCGACGATCACGCCCTTCGGCTTGCCGGTCGAACCCGACGTGTAGATCGCGTAGGCGGCATGGCCCTGCAGCACGTCGGGCAGCGCGACGCCAGCGGCTTCGTCGAGCGCATCGATTTCATCGGCGCGCCACACGCGCAGTTCCGGCAGCTCGGGCAACGACGCAGCGCTCGCGCCGTCGGTCAGCACGTGCGCGATGCTCGCATCGCCGACGATCTGCGCGAGCCGTTCGCGCGGATGGGCCGGATCGAGCGGCACGAACGCGGCGCCGGACTTCAGCACCGCGATCAGCGCGACGAGCAGGTCGACCGAGCGCTGCAGCGCGACGCCGACGCGCATCTCGGGCCGCACGCCTGCCGCAACGAGATGACGCGCGAGGCGCGCCGCGCGTGCATCGACTTCGCCGCGCGTCAATGCACGATCGATATCGGCAACGCCGCGTGCGTCGGGCCGCGCGTGCGCATGTGCGGCGATGCGCGCATGCACGGGCACGAACGGTTCGGCTTCGGTTGCGCCCGCCGGCGCGTTCCACGCAAAGAGCTGTGCACGCTCGTCGGCGGGCAGCCAGTCGAGATCGCCGACCGGCAGGTCGGGCCGCGCGAGCGCATCGGCGAGCAGCGTGACGAAGCGCGCGGCCAGCCGTGCGATCGCATCGGCGTCGAACAGGTCGAGCGCATAGATGAACGCGGCGTCGAACGTACCGTCGGGCGTTGCCTCGACGGCGAGCGTGAGATCGAATTTCGCGGACGGCGTGCCGGACGGCAGCAACGCGGCCGCTGCCGCGCCGAGCGCCGGCAGCGCGCGGCGCTCGCCATACGCGGCCATCACCTGGAACAACGGATGGTGGCTCGCGCTGCGCGGCACGCCGAGCGCGTCGACCACCTGCTCGAACGGCACGTCCTGATGCATCTGCGCGTCGACGAGCGCGCGCTGCGTGCGTGCGACCAGCGACGAGAAACCACCGTGCGCAGGCACGTCTACGTCGATTGCCAACGTATTGACGAAGAAGCCGATCAGGCCGGCGACTTCCGCGCGTTCGCGGTTTGCAGCCGGCACGCCGACGCAAATCCGCGCATCGCCGGTCGCGCGCGCGAGCAGCGCATCGAGCGCGGCGAGCAACACCGCGAACGGCGTTGCGCCCGACGCGGCCGCGAACGCACGCAATTGCGCGCCGACGCGCCCGTCGAGCGAAAACACATGGCGGGCACCGCGCGCACTGCGTCGCGCCGGCCGTGCCGCCGCGCCCGGCAACATCAGCACGCCGCGCTGCGGATCGAGCCGTTCGCGCCAGAACGCGAGCTGGCGGTCGCGTTCGCCGGCGTCGAGCCAGCGGCGCTGCCACAGCGCGTAGTCGGCATACTGGATCGGCAGCGGCGCGAGCGGCACCGGCTTGTCGGACGCATACGCGCGGTAGAACGCCGCGAGTTCCTCCAGCATCACGCCCGACGACCAGCCGTCCGACACGATGTGGTGCACGGTCAGCGCAAGCCAGTGGTGCGTCGCATCGAAACGGACCAGATGCGCGCGCACGAGCGGCGGCGTACCGAGATCGAACGGCTCGGCTTCGTCGGCCGTCGCGACGGCCTCCGCGCGCGCGGCGCGCTGCGCGTCCGGCAGCGCTTCGAGATCGGTTTCGCGCCACGGGCAGCGCAACGGCGCATGGATCGTTTGAGCGACACCGTCCTGCGCCTCGTCGAAGGTCGTACGCAACGCTTCGTGACGCGCGATCAGCGCGTCGCAGGCAAGACGCAACGCATGCGCGTCGAGCGGGCCCGTCAGCGCAAGCCGCTCGGTGATGTGATACGCATCGGGCGCATCGATCAGCCGCGCGTGCAGCCACAGCCGCGTCTGTGCGAACGACGCCGGCACACGATCGCCGCGCGGCGTGCGCGGCGGTATCGGCAACACGCGGAAGTCGATGCCTGCCGCGCCGAGCTTGTCGATGAAGACCGCGCGCTGCGCGTCGGGCAGTTGCGCGAAACGCGTCGCGAGCGCGAGCCAGTCGGGTTGAACCTTCGTCATCCGTCGTCCTTATTGGGTTTCCAGTTCGCCGAGCAGCGCATCGATCGCGCTCGCCGCATCGGTCGCGCCGCGCGCCGCGCAGGCCGCGTCGATCGCTTCCGCGCAGCGCGCGAGCGTGCGTGTGTCGAACAGCGTGCGCAGCGGCAGAGCGAGCCCCCAGTGCAGGTTCGCCTGCGCGTGGGCCTGCGTCGCGAGCAGCGAATGGCCGCCGAGCAGGAAGAAATCGCCATCGCGGCCGATCGCGTCGACGTGCAGCACGCGTTGCCAGATCTCCGCGAGCGCGCGTTCGGTATCGGTCGCGAGTTCGACGGCTTCGGCCGCTTCGCGCACCGGCGCGGGCAACGCATGGCGGTCGCACTTGCCGTTCGGCGTGACGGGCAATGCATCGAGCTCGATCAGTTGCGACGGCACCATGTAGGCCGGCAGTTGCGCGCGCAACGCGTCGAGCAGCGCCGCGCGGTCGAGCGGGCCCGCGTCGCCGCGTGCGACATAGCCGATCAATTGCTCGTCGCGCACGATCACGACCGCATCGTTCACGCCGGGCGCCGCGCGCAGCAGCGCCTCGATCTCGCCCGGCTCGATCCGCTGGCCGCGCAGCTTCACCTGCGTGTCGACGCGGCCGAGATAGTCGAGCGCACCGTTGGCGCGCCGGCGTGCGAGGTCGCCCGTGCGGTACATGCGTGCGCCCGGCACGAACGGATCGGGCACGAAGCGCTCGGCGGTCAGTGCCGGGCGGCCGAGATAACCGCGCGCCAGGCCCGCGCCCGCGAGATACAGTTCACCGGTCGCGCCGGCCGGCACCGGCTGCCATGCGGCATCGAGCACGTGCAGTTGCAGGTTCGCGATCGGATGGCCGATCGGCACCGCGGCCGCGTTCGCGTCGTCAGGGCCGCAAGTCCAGTGCGACACGTCGATCGCGGCTTCAGTCGGCCCGTACAGGTTCACGAGCGTCGCCTTCGGCAGCAGCCGCGCCATCTTCGCGACGAGTTCGGGCGCGAGCGCCTCGCCGCTCGCGACGATCAGGCGCACGCTGTCGCATTGCGCGGCGGCCGAGAAATCGTCGAGATACGCGGCGAACGCGGCGAGCATTGACGGCACGAAATGCAGCACCGTCACGCCGTGCGCATGGATCGCGGCCGCGAGACGCGCCGGATCGCGATGGTCGCCGGGCGCGGCGATCGCGAGCTTCGCGCCGATCGCCAGCGGCCAGACGAATTCCCAGACCGACACGTCGAAGCCGAACGGCGTCTTGTGCAGCACGACGTCGTCGCGCGTCAGACGGTATGCGTGCTGCATCCACGCGATCCGGTTCGCGAGCGCGCCGTGCGTGTTGCCGGCGCCCTTCGGCTTGCCGGTCGAGCCCGATGTGTAGATCAGGTACGCGAGTCGGGCGTCGTCGATGGTCTCGCCTGCGGGCGCTTCTTCACGCTCCGCCGCTTCATCGGCGAGCAGGTCCGCAACCGTCAGCAACTGCGTCGCGGAACCGTCGCCAAGCGCGGCCTCGACCTGCTCGCGCAGATGGGCCTGCGTGATCGCGACGGCCGGCCGCGCGTCGCGCAGCAGGTACGCGATGCGCTCGGCCGGATAGTCGGGATCGACCGGCAAGTAGGCGGCGCCGGCCTTCAGCACGCCGACGAGCGCCATCACCATGTCGAACGAGCGCTCGACGCACAGCGCGACCGGCGTGTCGGGCCGCACGCCGCGCCGGCGCAGCGCGGTCGCGATGCGCGATGTGCCGACGTCGAGTTCGCGATAGGTCGCGCGATGCACGCCGCCGTGAACGTCCGCGTATTCGAGTGCGATCGCGTCGGGCGTCGCGTGCGCCGCATCGGCGAATTGCAGATGCAGCGGCTGCCGTTGCGAGACCGGCCATGACTTTGCGGTGTCCTGCGCAAGCGCCAGTGCGTCTCGGGTCGCGTCGTCCGCGATCGACAGCGCGCCGAGCAGCGCATCCGGCGTGCGGGCCAGCGCATCGAGCGCGCACGCGAACGCACGGTGCCAGGTCTCGACCTGCCGCGCATCGACTCGCGCGGTGTCGTAGCCGTAGTCGATCGTCATTTCGGCGCCGTTCTCGATCACGAGCGTCAGCGCGAAATCGGTCGCTTCGATGCTGCGCACGCCGCTCAATGCAAGCGCGCGCGGATCGGCGTCGTGCGCCGTGTCGTCCACCGGGTAGTTCTCGAACACGACCAGCGTGTCGAACAGTGCGCCGCCCGCGCCGCGCGCCCAGCGCTGGATGTCGGCGAGCGGCGTATGAGCATGCTCGGCGGCCGCCGCATTCTCGCGCTGCAGCGTTTGCAGCCAGTCGGCCGCGCGTTGCTGCGGCGCAGGTGCGGTGATGACCGGCAGCGTATTGATGAAGAGACCGAGCACCGTGTCGACATCCGCGAGCGCATCGGGGCGGCCCGCGACGGTCGCGCCGAACGCGATGGCCGGCTGGTGCGTCATCCGCTGCAGCGCGAGCGCCCACGCACCCTGCACCAGCGTGTTGACCGTCAGCTTCAGCACGCGCGCCGTCTGCGCGACACGCGTCATCGCGTCCGCATCGATCGTCGCGCGCCAAGTGACCATGTCGGCATCGGCGCGGTCTGCCGCGCGTTCCGCGATCAGCGTCGGCGCGTCGAGCCGCGCGAGGCGCTCGGTCCAGAAGCGTTCGTCGGCATCGCGCTCGCGCGTGCCGAGCCACGCGATGAAGTCGCGATAGCGCAGCGCCGGGCGGCTCGCGAACGGCGACACGGCGTCCGGGTCGCGATAGTCGCGCAGCACGTCCGCGAGCAGGCGCGCGGTGCTCCAGCCGTCGAGCAGCACGTGGTGACGCGTCCACACGACGCGCCATGCATCGTCCGTCACGCGGATCAGCGTGAGCCGCATCAGCGGCGGCTCGCGCCAGTCGAAACCGCGTGCGCGGTCGGCCGCGAGCCACGCATCGAAATCGGCGTCGAGCGTGTCGCCGCGCGTGCGCCAGTCGAGCTGCTCGACCGGCATCCGTGCGTGGCGATGCACGCACTGCAGCGGCGCGGCTTCGTCGGGCATCACGCTCGTGCGCAGGATGTCGTGGCGCGCGACGGATGCGTCGAACGCGTTGACGAGACGCTCGGCATCGAGCGCGGTCGCGGTCGCGACGAGCTGGTTCACGTAGCTTGCGTGGCCGGGCGCGAACAGCGCATGGAACAGGATGCCCTGCTGCATCGGCGACAGCGGATATACATCGTCGATCGAGCGCCAGTCGAGCGGCTTACGTTCGATCGCGGCCTGCGTGAGGCCGGCGGCCTGCGCGAGCGGGAAATCGCCCGGCGTCGCGCCGCCGCCGCGATGCGCGACGCGCGACGCGCACGCGTCGATGACCTCGCGCAACGCGGCCGCGAAGCGTTCGGCGAACGCGTCGATCGTCGCGCGCTCGAACTGCGGCGCGCCATAGACCCAGTGCACTTTCAGCGTGCGCGCGCCGTCGCGGTCCATATCGAGGTACGCGTGGATCGCGAGCGTATTGCCGAGCGGCCCTTGAAGGTCGCGCTCGATGCCGGTGCCGCCGAAGCGCGGCACGAGCGTCGCGTCGCGCGGCGCGTCGAACTGACCGAGATAGTTGAACGTGACGCGCGGGCGCGGCACGGCGGCCAGCGCCGCGCGCGTCGCCGGATCGCCGTAGTGCGCGAGCACGCCGAAGCCGAGCCCCTTGTGCGGCACCGCGCGCAGCGTGTCCTTGACCGCGCACAGCGTGTCGCTCGCGGTCGCTTCGACCGGCAGCGTCACCGGGTAATGGCTCGTCAGCCAGCCTATCGTGCGGCTCGCGTCCGCATCGTCGAACAGCGCCTCACGGCCGTGTCCTTCCAGTTCGATGCGGCACGATGCGCCGCCGCCGCGTGCGCCGGACAGCGCCAGCGCGAGTGCGGCACCGAGAAGCTCGATCGTCTGCGTGCGATAGGCCGCATGCGCATCGGTCAGCGCCGCGCGCGTCAATGCCGCGTCGATCGTCTGCATGACGACGGCTGCATCGGCATTCGTCGCCGCTGCGTCGGGGTGATCGGGCACGAGGTCGGCGCCCTGCGCCATCCCGGCCCAATACGCGGCCTCGGCCGCGAACGGCGATGCCGGTTCCGTCGCGGCGCGCGCGAGCCGTGCGGCCCATGCGTCCGCGCGCAGGCCCGGTTGCGACAGCCGGACCGGCGTGCGGTCGCATGCGGCGCGGTAGGCCGTGTCCAGGTCGTCGAGCAGGATGCGCCACGACACGCCGTCGACGATCGCGTGGTGAATCGCCAGATAGAGCCGCGCCGAACCGTCCGGCAGCCGTGCCGCGCACGCGCAGGCGAGCGGCCCGCGGCCGAGATCGAGACGGCGCTGCAACGCATCGAAACGCGCGAGCGCGTCGGCTTCGTCGCGTGCGGCGACTTCGACGAACGGCAGCGCATCGTACGGCTTCGCGGCATCGCTCGCGTGCCACGTGCCGTCAGCACCGCGCGCGAAGCGCTGGCGGAACGCATCGTGATGCGTCAGCAACGCATCGAATGCGCGCGCGAACGCGTCCGCGTCGAACGGCCCGCGCACGTCGAACGCGACCGACTGGTTCCAGTGGCCGCGATGCGGGACGTCGAGCGCGAAGAAGCGCTGCTGCGCCGGTGTCAGGATTGGTGCGGCAGCCGGCGTCGCCGCCGCGGTTGCAACCGCGATCGCAGGCTGTGCAGTGGCGGCCGCGTCATCGGTCTTCGCGATACGCGCGAGTTCAGCCACCGTCGGACCGTCGAACAATTGCTTCGGCGTAAAGCGCACGCCGCGCTTGCGCGCACGGGCAATCACCTGCAGCACGAGGATCGAATCGCCGCCGAGTTCGAAGAAGTTGTCGTCGCGGCCGACCTGCGGCGCCTTCAGCACGGCCTGCCAGACTTCGGCGAGCACCGTTTCGACGGCGCCCTGCGGCGCGTCGCCGGACGCAAGCGCGACCGGCGCGGCCGCCAGTTCGCGCAGCGCCGCGCGATCGATCTTGCCGTTCGCGGTCACCGGCAGGCGCGCGAGCGCGACGAACTGTGCTGGCACCATGTAGTCGGGCAGCTTCGCGGCTAGCGCCGCGCGCATGGCGGCTTCGTCGAATACCGCACCGTCGTGCATCACGACGAAGGTCGCGAGCCGCAGGCGGCCGTCATGCTCGATCGCGAGCGTTTCGGCTTGCGCGACCGGGCCGGCCGCGCGCACGGCCGCACTCGCCTCGCCCGGTTCGACGCGGTAGCCGCGAATCTTCACCTGGTCGTCGATGCGGCCGAGGAACGCGAGACGACCGTCCACGCGCAAGCGCACGCGGTCACCGGTGCGATACAGCCGCGCGCCGGGCGTGAACGGATCGGGCACGAAGCGTTCGGCGGTCTGTGCCGGACGCCCGAGGTAGCCGCGCGCGACGCCCGGCCCACCGAGATACAGCTCACCGGCTGCGCCGGCCGGCACGCATGCGCCGAACGCATCGAGCACCAGCGCGCGCGCATTCGGCAGCGGCAGGCCGAGCGGCACGCCGCTCGCGGGATCGCGCGCATCGGCGGCAATCGATGCGGTATCGCACGCAATCGCGCCGACCGTCGCTTCGGTCGGCCCGTAATGATTGATCACGCGGCAGGCCGGCGCGAGCGCGGCCAGGCGCGCAACAAGCGCCCACGTGAGCGTTTCGCCGCCCGTTACGAGCGCGTGGCGCGGCAGCACGTCGGCCGGCACGCGCGCGTCGAGCAGCGCCTGCAGGTGGCTCGGCACGATCTTCAGCACGCCGACGTCGCGGCGGCGCATCTCGTCCGCGAACAGGTCGGGATCGAACGCACATGCGGCCGGCAGCAGGTGCAGCGCGCGACCCGCGCACAGCGCGCCGAACAGCGTCGTGTGGCCGAGGTCGGCCGCGACGGTCGACACCATCGCGAACGACGCGTCCGGCGCGAACGCGAGTTCGTCGAGCATTCCCTGCACGTAGTCGGCCAGTGCGCCGTGCGACACGACGACGCCCTTCGGCGTGCCGGTCGAACCCGACGTATAGATCAGGTACGCGCCCTGTTCCGGATGCGGTGCGACGCGCACGCCGGCCGCATGCGCGAGCGTCGCGTCCTGTGCGAGCGTGTCGACGTCGAGCGGCTGAGCGTCGATGCCGGCCGGCCACGCGGCCGTATCCGCGACGAGCGCCCAGCGCGCGCCGCAGTCGGCTGCCGCCGCGGCCAGTCGTGCGGCCGGCTGCGCGGGATCGAGCAGTACGGCGAGCGCACCGGCCTTCAGCGCGCCGAGCAGGCCGACGACGAAGCGTGCGGACCGTTCGATGCAGACGACGACCGGTGCTTCTGCCGCCGCGCCACGCTGTGTCAGCGCGCGCGCGATGCGGTTCGACGCGTCGTCGAGTTCGGCGAACGTCAGCGACGCCGACGCATCGGCGAGTGCGACGCGATGCGGATACGCGGCGGCCTGTCGCGCGAACGCGGCGACGATGTCGGCATGTTCGACGCACAGCGCACGGCCGTCGCGCGGCTGGCGCGAGGCGGCCGATGCGTCGCACGGCAGCGCGGCCGTCATGCGTTGCGGATCGTGCGCGGCCGCGCCGACGAGCGCCGCATAGCTGTCGAGCCACGCGCGTGCGGTGTCCGCGTCGATGCAGTCAGTCGCATAGGCGGCGACCAGTTCGATCCCGTTCGTGTCGTCGGTGAAATCCAGCGCGAAGTCGAAACGCGCGGCCAGATCGGGCCCCGGCGTGGCAACAGCGGTCGCGCCCGGCAGCACGCTGTCGTGCCGCGCGTCGAACTGCTGCGCGAATTTCACGCGCAGCCATTCGTCGCCGCGCTTGACCGGCGGCTTCACCGCATCGACGACACGCTCGAACGGCACGTCCTGGTGTGCGACCGCGTCGAGCGCCGCCGTGCGTGCCGCGTCGACGAGTGCGCGGAACGGCAGCGTCGGCGCCACGCGCACGCGCAGCGCAACCGTGTTCAGGAACAGCCCCAGCAACGCACGCGTTTCAGCGCGCTGGCGATGCGCGACCGGCACCGCGACGACGACGTCCGTTTCGCCGGTCAGGCGCGACAGCCACGCATCGAGTGCAGCCAGCAGCACCGTGAAGACGGTGGCCTGCGCGTCGCGCGCGAGTTGCCGCACGTCGGCCGCGACCGCGTCGGGCAGGCGCAGCGACACGCGTGCGCCCTGCAGCGTGCGCGCGGCGCCCGGCTGACGGTCGACCGGCAGCGCGATCGGGCCCGGCACGTCGCGCAATGCGCCGCGCCAATAGTCGAGCTGGCGTTCGCCCTCGCCGCCGGCCAGCATGTCGCGCTGCCAGTCCGCGTAGTCGGCGTACTGGATCGGCAGATCAGGCAGCGACGGTTCGCGGCCTTCCGCATACGCGCGGTACGCGGCCGACAGTTCGTCGAACGCGCAGCGCGAGCTCCAGCCGTCGGTGATCGCGTGATGTGCGGTGAGCAGCAGGCGGTGACGGTCGTCGGCGAGCGCGACGAGCGTCGCGCGCAGCAGCGGGCCGCGTGCGAGATCGAACGGTTCGGCCGCATCGCGCTCGGCGAGGCGCGCGGCTTGCGCATCACGCGCGGCCGGCGGCTGGTCGCGCAGGTCGATAGCGGCGATCGACACCGGCAGATGCGCATGAATCCGCTGCATCACGACGCCGTCGTCGGTGTCGACGAGCGTCGTGCGCCACGCTTCGTGCCGGCCGATCACGTGGTCGAGCGCGCGCTGCAGCGCGTCGCGATCGAGCGTGCCGTCGATCGTCCAGTGCGCGGCGATGTGATACGCGGCGCTCGCGTCACGCGTTTGCGCGAGCACCCAGAAACGTTGCTGCGCGAGCGACGCCGCACGGTCGACATGCGGTGCGCCCGATGCGGCCGCGTCGGCCGTCGCGCGGCGTGCGGAAATGGCGGCCAGCGGCTCGCCTGTCTCTCGTTCCGAACGATCGACCGTTTCGGCCAGTTCCGCGAGCGCCGGATCGGCGAACAGCGTATCGAGCCGCAGGTTCACGCGCGATGCGGCACGAATCGCGGCCTGCATCTGCATCACGGCGAGCGAATCGGCGCCCAGCGCGAAGAAATGGTCGTCGCGCGACGGCGCGGCGTCGAGGCCGAGCAGCGTTTGCCAGAGGCCTGCGAGCTGCTGCTCGGTCGGCGTGCGAGGCGCGTCGCCGGCACCTTGCGTCGTGTCGCGCGCGGCGGCAATCCGCTCGCGCAGCGCGGCACGGTCGATCTTGCCGTTCAACGTATACGGCAGCGCATCGCAGCGCACGAACCGGTGCGGCTGCCATGCCGCCGGCAATTGCGCGGCCACGTGCGCCTTCAGCGCCGCATCGTCGGCCGCCGCGCGCAGCGCGACGCACGCGATCAGCCGCGTCGGCCCGTTGCCGGTTTCGGCAACCACGGCCGCGTCGGCCACGGCCGGATGCGAGCGCAGGCACGCGGCGATTTCCGCGGGTTCCACGCGCACGCCGCGCACCTGGACCTGGTCGTCGAGGCGGCCGAGATAGTCGAATGCGCCGTCGTCACGCAGGCGGGCGAGATCGCCCGTGCGGTAGACACGCGCACCCGGCTCGCCGTCCGGATCGGGAATGAAACGTTCGGCCGTCAGCGCCGGGCGGCCGTGATAGCCGCGCGCGATGCAGACGCCGCCGAGCAGCAGCTCACCCACGCCGTCGCTCTCACCGCCGTCGATGCGCGCGACGCGCGGGCCGATCACGCGGCCGATCGGCAGCGACGCATACGTGTCGTCGGCGGCCAGCACGGGCGCCTCGCCCGGTTCGACCGGCCACAGCATCGGCGAGATCACGGCCTCGGTCGGCCCGTAGCCGTTGATCAGGCGTACCGACGGGAACGTGCGGCGCACGAATTCGAATGCCTGCTGCGGCAGCGCTTCGCCGCCGAACGCGAGCACGCGCAATGCCGGCGGCACGCCGTCGCGCGCGGCGACAGCCGCGAATTCCCGCAGGTATGCAGGCGGAAATGCGGCGACGTTGACCGATTCGCGCACCATCAACGCATGCGCGGCGTCGGGCGCGAACGGTTGCGGCGGCGCCACGACGATACTGGCGCCGATCGCGAGCGGCGCGAGCCAGCATTCATGAGCGGCGTCGAAATTGACCGACGCGAAATGCAGCAGGCGGTCGCCCGCGTCGATCGGCAGCGCGGCCGCGAGCGCGTCGCAATGCGCGGCGAGCGGCCCGTGTTCGACGACGACCGCCTTCGGCGTGCCGGTCGAGCCCGACGTATAGATCATGTAGGCGGCCGCACGCGGGTGCACGGGCGCGTCTTCGTCATCGGCAGCGAAGTCCTGCTCGCCCGCCGCTTCCGCTGCCGCGTCGAACGCGTGTTCGAACGGCGCGCCGAGCGCCGCGCGGCCGGCTTCGTCGACGATGCCGTGCCGCAGTTGCGCATCCTGGACGATCCAGTCGAGGCGCGCGGCCGGATGAAGCGGATCGAGCGGCACGAACACGCCGCCCGCCTTCAGCACGGCCAGCAGCGCGACGAACAGCTCGCACGAGCGCTCGACGCAGACGCCGACCGGCACTTCCGCGCCGACGCCGGCCGCGCGCAGTTGCCGGGCCAGCCGCGACGCACGCGCGTCGAGCGCGCCGCGCGACAGGCGCAAGTCGTTCTGGAAAGGTACGGCGATTGCCGGTGCGTCGGGCGCGACGCGCGCCAGTTCGCGGATTCGGTGATGCAGCGCAGTCGGGAAACTCGTCATGTGCGTGAAGTCCTTCGGTCCGGCCGCTTCGGCCAAGTCTCGGGGCCGCTTGGGGCGGCTTCACTGGTGTGACGAACGGCGCGGCCGATTTTTTACCGTTTCGCGCTCAAAGCGTGCGTGATCGTCTTTTTTGCACGCGCTGCTAAATATTTGCGCGGCCCGTTCGTCTATCAGGGAGGAAAGCCGGAACGGGGCCCGCCCCCGCCCACCGCTTTCGCATCGACTTTTTCGTTTCCGCGTATTCGCTTGCCTTCCCTTTACCGACGTTGCCGATGACTGCTGCCCACGAGCCTTCTTCCCCGCCGTCCCTCGACGCCTCGCCCGCCCGCCCCGCGGCGCGCCTGATCCTCGCGCTGTTGCGCGAAAGCCGCGCGTCGCTCGCGCTGGCGCTTACCGCGTGCGTGCTGAACGGCGTCGCGAGCGTGCTGCTCGTCGCGACGCTGAACCGCGCACTCTCGCAGCCCGGCACGGCCGATGCGTCGCTCGCGTGGCGCTTCGCGCTGTGCGCTGTGATCGCGCTCGTCACGCGGATCGTGTCGGGCACGCTGTTCGCGCGCCTGTCGCAGGACACGATGGCGCGGCTGCGCGTGCATCTCGCGCGGCGCGTCGGCGCAGCCGAGCTGCGCGACATCGAGCGGATCGGCGCGGCACCCGTGCAGTCGGTACTGACCGACGACGCGACCAACGTGTCGATGCTGTTCTTCGCGCTGCCGAACCTGGTCATGCACGGCTCGATCGTGTTCGGCTGCCTCGGTTATCTCGCGTGGCTGTCGTGGCCCGTGTGCGTGCTTGCGCTGGCCGCGATCGTCGCCGGCTCGCTCGGTTATCACACCGGCGACCGCCGCGCGATCGCGTCGCTCGAAGCGGCCGGCCACGCGCAGGACCGTCTGTTCGGCTATCTCGGCTCGCTGTTTTCCGGCGCGAAGGAACTGAAGCTGCACGATGCGCGCGCGCGCCAGTTCGTCGACGGCCAGCTCGGCGCCGCGATCGGCGAAGTACGCGACCACCGCCGCCGCGCGTTCAGCGCGTATGCGGTCGGCGTCGGCTGGATCATCTTCCTGTTCTACGTATTCCTTGGCGTGGCGTCGTTCTGGCCGCAGCTCGGCGTGCATGCCGATCCGGGCACGGCGGCCGGCTATGTCGTCGTGTTCCTGTTCATGCTCGTGCCGCTCGACGGGCTCCTGAACAACCTGCCGACCGTCAACGCGGCACGCGTGTCGCTCACGCGGATCGAGGGCGTGATGGCCGAATTCGGCGCGCTGCGCACGGTGCCGCCGGCGGCCGACGCGCCTGACGTGCCGCCGGCCGGCGCCGTCACGTTGCGCGGCGTCACGCACGCGTATTTCCACGAGCGCGACGAACGGATGTTCAGCATCGGGCCGATCGACCTGACGATCAAGCCGGGCGAGCTCGTGTTCATCGTCGGCGGCAACGGCAGCGGCAAGACAACGCTCGCGAAGGTGCTGACGGGGCTCTACGAGCCCGAGGAAGGCACGATCGAGGTCGATGGCCGCCCGATCGGCTGGCGCGAGCGGGCAGCGTACCGGCAGCGCTTCAGTGCGGTGTTCAACGATTTCCACCTGTTCGATGCGCTGCTCGGCATCGTCGATCCCGACGATCCGGCCCGCGCGCAGGCCGATGCGCGGGCGAACGCGCTCGTCGCGAAGCTGGCGCTCGACCACAAGGTGAAGGTGGTCGACGGCGCGTTCTCGACCCGCGCGCTGTCGACCGGGCAGCGCAAGCGGCTCGCGCTCGTCGTCGCGTATCTGGAAGACCGGCCGTTCTACCTGTTCGACGAATGGGCGGCCGACCAGGACCCGTCGTTCAAGGCCGTGTTCTACGAACAACTGCTGCCCGAGCTGCGCGCGCGCGGCAAGGCCGTGATCGTGATCACGCACGACGACCGCTATTTCGATCTCGCCGACCGGCTGTTGAAGCTCGACAACGGGCGCATCGTCAGCGACACGATGCCGGCGCGTTTGCGTGCTCAGGACGGTGTCGATGCGCTGAGCGTGTAAGCCATTCATGAATCGATCGCCGACGCGCCCGCAATGGCAACGCGTCGGCGATGTTCGGTTCGGAAGGAAATATTGCTGACGAGCGGCGACAAGGAAAGGCAGGAGCAATCGACCATCAAGCCCTGCCCGTCAAAACAGCACTATCCGTGCCGATAAACCACCGCGCACTCAACGCGCGGCCGGCATCTTCAGCATCGTATCGGTCATCACGTCGGCCAGCTTCAGCGCCGACATCGGCCCGCCGAATCCCCAGATATTGCGCTCGATGAGCGCGATCCGGCGATCGCGCAGCGCGGGCACGAAGCGCCACACCGGCGAATCGAGTTTCGCCGCCAGCGGCGCGTCCATCCCCGACGCGGTCACGAACAGCACGGCCAGGTCGCGCTGCGTGAGCAGGTCGGCCGACGTCACGTACAGCGTGCCTTCCCGCGTCGGCTTCTTCGGCCACGGATCGAGCCCGAGCGCACGCGCGAGGCCGGCCGACGTGCTGTTGCCCGTATAGGCCCAGTAACGGTCGGGCAAGCCGAGATCCTGCAGCAGCGCGATGCGCTCGCCCTTTTTTCCCGCTGCCGCGAGCCGCGCCGCATTGCGCGCGATCCCCGCGTCGAGTTGCGCATCGACCGCCTGCGCGCGCGCATCGCGCCCCGTCACCGCGCCGATCGTCCGGAAGATCTGCCGCATCCAGTCGAGCTGCGTGACGGGCACGCCGCCGTCGGAAACATTCGGGCTGAACTGGAACAGGATCGTCGGCGCGATCCGGTCGAGCGCGTCGAAGATCGGCGCATGCCGGAAGCCGACGCCGATGATCAGGTCCGGCTTGACCGCGGCGATCGCCTCGAGCCCCGGCTCCTGCCGCGAGCCGATGTCGGTCACGTGCGCGAGCCGGTCGCTCCGGTAGCCGAGCCAGCCCGGATAGAACGCCGTATCGGCCATCCCGACCGGCACGAGGTCGAGCGCGATCACGCTTTCCGCGAACATGAAGTCGAGCGCGACCACGCGCTGCGGCCGTGCGGGCATCTTTGCGCTCGCCTGCGACACGACGGGGTTGCCGGCCAGCGACACGGCGCCCGGCGTGCCGGGTCCTCCGCCGGCAACGGCAACCGCACCGGCCGACGCGGAAAACACGCCGCAGCACGCGGCACCGAGCGCGGCGAGTGCGCCCAACGCGTGCCGGCGGCCGGCATGCGTCACCGGATCGCGTCCTGCGCGGCCAGCGCCGCGTCGTCCATCGTCAATAGCAGGGGGCAGCTTCCACACAGTTGCGTTTCTCCGGGAATTTCGTAGCGCAGGCAGCACACGCGGCGCGCGCGGAACGGCGTCGGCAGCAGCGGCGAGCGCGGCACGGCATCGCGCACCGGCATGCGCAGCGGATTCGGTTCGCAGCCGAAGCACGTCGAGCCGAACAGCCAGCCCGCGTCGCGCACGGGATCGGCCGCGCAACGCAGCGACCGGCAGGTGTCGAGCAGATAGTCGAGCAGGTTGCCCGCGTTGCTCCACAGCACGCGCGGCGTGACGCGGCCCATCGCCGCGAGCAGGTCGATCGCCGCGCCGAGATGCGCGACGAGCCCCGCATAGCGAAGCGCGGGATCGTCGCACGGCGCGCCGAGCGCGTCCGCCGCGAAATACAGCGCGGCGGGCATCCCGTCGTCGAGCGCCACGAACGTGCGCTCGGGCGTCATGTCGAGCGGCCGGCCGAGTGTCAGCGCGGCGACGACGCCGGCCGGCGCGGCACGGCCGAAATAGTATTTGCTCCATTGCGACATCAGCGCGCGCGCATGCCGTGCCGGATCGCCGCCGTAATGGCGGACCATCGCGTCGAGCACTGCGTCACGATGCTCGGGCAACGCGCTGACGGGCACGACGATGCGGCCCGGCGCATGTGCGTCGTCGGGCATGCCGAGCCACACGACGTCGAGATGTTCGGCGAACGGTTCGGGCGCGAACGCCGAGAAGCGCGTGGCGCGCGCGCCGTCGAGCGACGGCGTCATCGCCCCGCGCGCCGGGCGCGGCGCCCCTCGAGGATCAGCAGCCCGAGCAGATACGGCGCGCCGATCAGCGCGGTCAGCACGCCGGCCGGCACTTCGCGCGGCGCGACGACCGTGCGCGCCGCGAGATCCGCGACACCGAGGATCAGCGCGCCGCATGCGGCCGCGAGCCACAGCCGCGTGCGATGCCGGCGCGCGCCGAGCATCGTCGCGACGTGCGGCGCCATCAACCCGATGAAGCCGACCGGCCCGACCGCCGCGACGGCCGCGCACGCGGCGAGCGTCGCGATCGTCAGCGCGAGCGGCCGCAGCGCGGCCACCGGCAGGCCGAGCGCGGCCGCCTGGTCGTCGCCGAGCGCGAGCATGTCGAGCGGTCGCGCGAGCCACGCGAACACGGGCACCGCGACCACGCACCACGGCAGCAGCATCGACACCTCGCCCCAGCTGCGGCCATAGGTGCCGCCGACGAGCCACACGACGAAGCGCGCGGGCTGCACGCTTTGCTGCGTGATCAGCCATTGCGCGAGCGTGGTCCACAGCGCGCCGATCACGATACCGGTCAACGCAACCGCGAGCGGCGCATAACGATGCCGGTGATTCAGCGCGAGCGTGATCGCGAGCGACAGTCCGCCGCCGATCAGCGCGGCCGCCGCGAGCGTCATGTGGCCCATCAGCGGCCACGTCGACAATGCGAACAGCGTGACGAGCCCCGCGCCCTGCGTGACGCCGAGCACTTCGGGGCCCGCGAGCGGATTGCGCACGACGCTCTGCATCGCGACGCCACTTACGGCCAGCAGCGCGCCCGCGAGCAGCGCGCACAGCAGGCGCGGCATGCGCAGGTCGATCAGCATCCGCGCGAGCGCATCGTGGCCGGACAGCGCGGCGGACCAGCGTGCGGGCGACAGCCACTCCGGGCCGGCCGACACGCCGACCGACACCACCAGCGCGCCGACCACGACGAACAGCGCCGTGCGCAGCGGCCAGCCGAGCCGTTCGAGCCAGCCGACGAGCCGCGTCGAGCCGCCGCCCGCCGCACGTTCGGCATCCGCGTGCAGCACGCCCGACCACGCGGCGCCGCGCCGGATCATCGCGAGCATCAGCGGCGTGCCGACCAGCGCGATCGCGACGCCGGTCGACAGCGTCGCGTCGAGTCCCGACGCGAGCACCGCGCTGTCGGTAACGAGCACGAGCGCGCCGCCGGCGAGCGCCGACAGCGGCACCAGCACGCCGAGCCGCGCCGCGCGCGCGCCGCGCACCTGGCGCAGCAGGTTCGGCGCGACGAGACCGACATACGACAGCGGGCCCGCGATGCTGACGGCCACGCTCGTGAACGCGACCGCGACGAGCGTCGCGGCGAGCCGCGTCGCATCGACGCGCACGCCGGCCGCGGCCGCCGCATCGTCGCCGAGCGTGAGCGGGTTCAGCGGCCGGATCACGAACGGCAGCGCGACCAGCGGCACGACGAGCCAGCGCGCGGCGAGCGCGAGGCCCGTCGCGCCCGGCTGGTAAAGGCTGCCGTTGGTCCACAGCGCGGCGCCCGCGATGTTCTGCTCGAAGAACGCGAGCACGAGCGTCGACAGCGCCGCGAACAGCAGCATGCACACGCTGCCCGCGAGCACGAGCCGCAACGGCGTCGCGCGCCAGCCGCCGGCCGCGACGATCGCGCACGCGGCGGCGGCCAGCCCGCACACGAACAGCAGCGGCACCGATGCGACGCCCGCCAGCGCCGGCACGAGCATCGCCGCGAGCAGGCCGAGCTGCGCGCCGCCCGTCACGCCGAGCAGGTCGGGCGACGCGAGCGGATTGCGCGTGAGCGACTGGAACAGCGCGCCCGCGATGCCGAGACAGCCGCCCGCGACGAGCGCGGCCGCGACACGCGGCAGGTTGAGGTCGAACAGGAATACGTGCGCGAGCGCGGCGGCGTCGCTGCCTGGCGCCGCCGCCCACCACACGCGCAAATCGGGTGCGACCCGCAGCGCCGCGAGTATCGCGATCAGCACGACGAGGCCGAGCGCGATCGTGCCGGCCCGGCCGGTGGCCGCGCCCTTCCCCGTCGCCGCGAGGCGCTTGCGCATCGCGAACGTCGTCATACGGCGAGATCCCGGTCGAAAACACCGGCCGCCTGCGGCGCGCCGGCGCTCGACGGCCCGTAGGCCGGCACGCACATCGGCGCGCCCGTCTGCGGATGCGCGAGCTTCAGCATCTCGACGCCGAACGCAGCGCGCAGCCGCGCCGGATCGAGCATCGCATCGGGCGAGCCCTGCGCGACGACGCGGCCCGCGCGCATCAGCACGATCTCGTCGCTGTACGCGGCCGCCTGGTTCAGGTCGTGCAGCACCCACACGATCGTCAGCCCGCGCGCGCGGTTCAGCGCGCGCAACGCATCGAGGATGTCGAGCTGGTGATGGATGTCGAGATAGGTGGTCGGTTCGTCGAGCAGCACGATCGGCGCCTGCTGCGCGAGCGCCATCGCGATCCACGCGCGCTGGCGTTCGCCGCCCGACAGCGCGCCGACGTCGCGGCCCGCGTCGTCGGCGAGGCCGCTCGTCTCGAGCGCCTCGTCGATCGCCGCATGGTCGGCCCGCGACAGCCCGCGCAGGAAGCCGCCGTACGCATAGCGCCCGTACGCGACGAGCTCGCGCACCGTGAGCCCCGACGGAATCTGGTTGAACTGCGCAAGCATCGTCAGCTCGCGCGCGAGCGCGCGACGGCGAAACGACGCGAGCGGCTTGCCGTCGACTTCGACATGGCCGGCACGCGCGGGCTGCAGGCCCGCGAGCGTGCGCAGCAGCGTGCTCTTGCCGCAGCCGTTCGGCCCGCACAGCGCGGTCACGCGGCCGGCCGCGATCGACAGGTCCAGCCCGTCGATCACGACATGGTCGCGATAACCCACCGTCAACCCGCGCGCGGCAAGCGCGGCGGCACTACGCGTCATCGGTCCTCCGTTCGGTCGCGCGCGGCACCGCATAACCCTGCGCCATCGCGACGACAACCTTGCGCGGCCCCTCGAACGGGTCGCGCGCATGCGCGGTCAGCATGTTGTCGAGCATCAGCACGTCGCCCGTGCGCCACGGGAACACGATGCGCTGCTGGTCGAGCACGCCGCGGATCTGCGCGAGCGCATCGGCCTCGAGCGGCTCGCCGTCGCCGTAGTACACGTTGCGCGGCACGTTCTCCAGCCCGACCGCATCGACGAGCGCTTCCTGCATGTCGTCGTCGAGCGCGGACAGATGGAACAGGTTCGCCTGGTTGAACCACACGCGATCGCCGGTGCGCGGATGGCGCGCGACGGCCTGGCAGCGTTCGCGCGTGCGCAGCAGCAGTTCGCCGTCGTCGTCGGTGCGCCATGCGCATTCGATGCCACGCGCCGCGCACATCCGCTCGACCTCGGCCGGCTCGTCGGTGCCGAACGACTGCTGCCACGGCAGGTCGAGCCCCTGCCCGAAATTGCGCACGTACAGCAGCTCGCGCCGCTCGAAGCGCGCGACGAGCGCCGGATCGAGCGCACGGTACACGGCACGGCTGTCCGCGATCGGCGTCGCGCCGCCCTTGGGCGCCGCGAGCGCGCAGTGGAACCAGATCCGCAGCGGCCATTCGCGCGTATACGACTGCTCGTTGTGCAGCGGAATCGCGCGATGCGGCGGGTATTCGGTCGACGTGTAGACCGCGCCTTCGACCTGGCTGCGCGGCGTCGACGCGTATTCATAGCCGATCAGCGGATCGCCGAACGATGCCGCGAACTGCTGGAACGCATCGATCGACGGCACGTGAAAGCCCGTGAACAGCACGCCGCCCGCCCGTTCGAGCGTGTCGGCCGCGATCTCGCGCGCCAGCGGCGCGACTTCGTCGATCGACATCCCGTCGCTGCCGCGCGGCGACACGACGGTGGGCAGCCCCGGCTCGATACGCAGGTCGTCGAGCGTCGGCAACGAAAGCAAGGTCATGCAACGTCCTCTTCAGGTGGCACGCCGGATCACGGCGCAGCGGGTCACGATGCGCGCGACGCGCGCTCGCCGTCCATCGCGCGGCGCAGGCTCGCGGGGCGCATGTCGGTCCAGACGGTCTCGATGTGCGCGAGACAGTCGGCCTTCGGGCCGCGCACGCCGACCTCGCGCCAGCCGGCCGGCACGGGCCGGAATGTCGGCCAGATCGAATACTGTTCTTCGTCGTTGATGACGACCGTGTAGACGAGATCGTCGGTGTCGGCGGAAGGCGTCGTGGCTTGCGTCATGATCGGAAAAAAGCGGGAGACGGTTGAAGGATGCGAAGCGGCGGATTGCGCCGCTCCTGTCTGATAGACGATTGGCCGGCGCGTTTTTTTACCCTCGCCGTGCACGACCGCCCAGGAACACCGGGCAAGCGACGCCGCGATGGCACGCGTCGAGGCATTCCGCGCAGTGGCGCTCCGCATCACGCACCATGAAATGCACGAGCGTCTGCGATACGTTCAGCGCGCGCGCCGCGGTCTGCAGCGTCTCCTCGCGCAGCCGCACCATCTCGAAGGCCGCGCGGCTGCGCGCCGGCAGGTCGTCGAGCGCGGCCCATACGCGCCGCAGCGTATCGCGCGTCATCAGCGCGGCTTCCGGCGTCGGCTCGGGCGACGGCACGTCGAAGCCGTCGTCCTCTTCCGTGTGATAGACGTTTTCGAGGCTCTGCCGACGGCACGCGTCGATCGACGCATTGCGCACCATCCGCGTCACGTACGCGACCGGCTGGCGCACCGCGTCCTGGTTCGGGAATTCGACGAGCTTCACGAATACGTCGTGCACGACGTCCTCGGCGCGGCTCGCACAGCCGACGAAGCCGCGCGCGACATTGACGAGCATCGAACGATGCGAGATCAGCACGTCGAGCAGTGCGCCCTGCGCGCGGGGCTCCGCGGCACGGCGCGCACGCGGCGCGGCGCGCAGCGGCAGGTCCGGATAACTGCCGAGGAACGGGTTCGCCGTTGCCGCCGCCGGTCGGTCGAGCACTTCCGCCATGGCCATCGATCTGCTCCGTCAAATTCCGAGATAGCGCAATTTAACGTAAACGCAAATCATTCTCAATCCGATTACCAGATACCCCTTCCGGCCGTCAGGATTTGTCTGAACAATTGGCGGCATCGTTGTTCGAGCGAACGTGATCGTGCGATGCCGGCCACGACGCCGCATAAGCTTTCGACATGAAAGGCGCCGGGCAATGCCGGCGCCTGATTGACGGCTTGCGGCCGACTGTCGGGCGCCGGTCGCGCCCGCATGCGTCAGTAGATAAACAGCCGGATCGTCGCCGTCGCATCGAACCGCCCGATCTTCGGCGGCCCGAACGACTTCAGCACCGCGTCCATCAATACGCTTTGGTTCATGACGTTGGACGGAAACTGCGTCAGCGTGAACTGTTGGTTGAACGGAATCGCCTTGCCCTGGCTGTCTTCGATGCCGATACCGAAATTGCTGTCCTTCGCGGGTACCAGCAAACCGTTCTGAACCGGATAGCTCGTTTCGAAGTACCCGTCGACGCGTACCGCGACGTTGCATTTCTTGGTCAGCGACAACGAAAACCGCTTGCGCGGCACCGCCGGCAGGAAGCCGTTGCCGACCGCCTGCACCTGTCCGAAATTGACGATGCCCGGTTCGGGCGTCACGAGCACGTCGACGAAACACGGTGTCGGCTTGAGGTTGCGCAGGCCGCTCAGGCGGTACTGGAAGCTCGGGTTGTACGCGTTCAGCCCGAACTCGCCGTCGAACTGGAACACCGTGTAGATATCGCTCGGCGGCTGGACCCAGTTGCCCTTCTTGCGCACGACGACCTGATAGTCGATGCTGATGCGCGTCTGCTGGCAGCGCCCGCGGTCGAAGTCGTACCTGCTGCACGGCGGCACCGAATACCCGGTAAACACGCCGCCGCCGCGATTGCTGGTCTTGTCGAAATAGTCGACGCCCTTGTAGCGGATGCCGATCTCGAGCCCCCACGCGGCAGGGTTCGTGCGATTCGGATTTGCGTAGAAATAGATGTTGTCGACGACTTTCAGGCTGCCGTCGTCACCCAGATCCTTGTAGCAATACCCTGACGTCGTGCGCACCGGCGACACCCAGATCACATAGCCGTCCGGCGCGTCGGTCGGATACGACGCAACGCCGCCGATCGGCTCGGTCAACGAAGTCGCGCCGCTGTTGGTCAGGCAGCGCAGTGCCCATGCGGGCTGCACGGCCGCGACCAGCAACACGAGTACGATCCAGCGCAACCATGCCGCCGGCGCTGCCTGACGACGCATTCCCCCGCTCATTTCTTCACGCTCTTGCAAGCCCCCGCCTCGCACGCATACTCGACCGCCACCTGGCCGCCGTAATCGTCGATATGCGTGACGAACAGCGTCGACGGCGTAGCGGCCTTGAACGGCACGTCGGCCGTGCTCATCGGGCTCACCATCACCGGCTCGATCGGCACCGGCGTCTTCTGCGCGCCCGAGCTCACGTCGACCACCGTCACGTGGTACGGCGTCGGGTTGTCGAACACCAGCTTGTGCGCGGCCGCGTCGACGCGCAGCGTCATCGGCAGCGTCCAGTCCTCGTCGCGCGCGGGCTGCACGGCCTTCGGCCGGTAGAACAGCTTCATCTGCGTATGCAGCGCGATCTGCAGCGTGTTCGGCGTATCGGTCTTCGGCGGCACTTCGCGGATGTTCAGGTAGAACACCGATTCGCGATCGGCCGGCAGCGTGGTGCCCGGCAGCTTCGCGATCCGCAGCACGTTGCGCTCGTTCGCCTCGACGCGCTGCAGCGGCGGCACGACCATCAGCGGCGACGTGATCTTGTTGCCGTTCGCGTCCTCGAGCCACGACTGCACGAGATACGGATACGTCGTGCTCTTGTTGGTGATCGTGACGATCGCGGCCTGTTCGCCTTCGTTGAAGATCACGCGCGTACGGTCCGGCACGATCGCCGCATGCGCGGCGCCCGCGAGCAGCGCGCCGGCGGTCGCGAGCGCGCACGATGCGCGGCGCGGGAAGGAAAGGGAAAGAGCGTTTTTCATCGCAGGATCCGTGAATTCATCGTTCGACCCGTGCGGCCGCTGCGTGCGACTCGCCGGGTGCCTGGCACGTCACCGGGATCGGCGTGCCTTCGAGTTGGAGCTGGTTCGGCAGCGCATCGACTGTGCAGAGCGTGCGTTCGCCCGCGCGCACCGCAAGCGTGGATTTCGGCTGAACCTGGGTCAGGAACGCGGCGCCGCCCTCGCCGACGATGCCGAGTTCCTTGCCGTTCGCCGCGTCCTGCACCGACGCACCGAACGGCAACGGCTTGCCGGCCGGGTCGGTCAGCGTCAGGTACAGGTTGCTGCCGCGCGCGGCGAAGAACTTCACGAAGCCGATCGCGCCGTCGGTCAGCACCATGCGCTGGATCGGGTTCGTCACCTGCACTTCGAGCGGCAGCTTCTCGACGTTGACGGTCGCGTCGTACACGTTGTACGGCGAGATGCCGTCGAGCACCGCATAGCCGCGCGAATCGGTATGCGTGAGCGTGCCGGACAGCGGCACGTCGGGCACGCCGTCGGTCGACACCAGCAGCCGCGTATCGCCCGCGTTGCCGTTCGCGTGCGCGGACACGCCGTACTGCGTCGCGACGAACGAACCGTCGACCTCGAGCGACGCGGCCGCATACGCATTGGCGAGCGTCGACGCCTGTGCCGTGAGCTGGTACGCCGACGAGCGCTGGCGGAAGCTCGCGTTCGCCGATGCGCGGCCGTCGGTCGCGCCCGCGTTGACCTGGTAGGTGCGGCCATCCGGATCGTCGTAGATATAACCCGCGTTCACGCTCGTGCTGCCGCTGCCCGTCGTCAGGTTCGACGTGACGGTATGGCGGCCGCCGATCGGCAGCGTCGCGGTGACCGAGAACTGGTTGCCGCTCGCGCCCGCGCTCTGCGTGCGAAACGCCGACACGCTGACGTTCAGGTTGCGCAGCGCGCCGATCGAGAACGCGCGCGTCAGCGTGAGGCCGACGCGCTGCTCGGACGAACGCGCCCAGTAGGTCGTCTGGTCGTACGAGAAATAGGTCGACGTGTCGCCGAAGCGCTTCGACATCGTCGCCGAGTAGCGCTGCTTGCTGTTGGCAAGGCCGTACGCGGTCGGGTCGCCCGTGAACTGCGCGAAGTTCGTGTAGTCGCGCTCCGAAAACCGGTAGCCGAAGAAGCGCACGTCGGCATCGAGCCCGTCGAAGTGCTTCGAATAGTTGACGCGATACGAGTTGCCGTTGCGCGTCGCGCCGTTCCACCACAGGCGTGCCCGCGCATGCGTGACGTCGGCCGACACCGCGCCGAACGCGCCGAAATCGCGGCCGACGCCGAGCGCGATCGACGTATAGCCCGATGCGGCGACGAAGCCGCCATACACCGTGACGTCGAGCGGCAGCCCGTACGCGATTTCGCCGAAGCCGAAGAACGGCGTGACGCCTGCGCCGCCGAACAGGCGCGGCTTGCCGACGGCGGCCTTGTAGCGCAACTGCCCGGTACGGGCGAGAAACGGCACGGCGGCCGTCGTCACCTGGAAGCGCTGCACGCTGCCGTCCTCTTCCTCGACGGCCACGTCGAGCGTGCCCTGCACGCTCGTGTTGATGTTCTGCAGTGCGAACGCGCCCGGCGACACGCGTGTCACGTGCAGCACACGGCCTGCCTGCGACACGGTCACGGTCGCGTTGGTGCGTGCGACGCCCGCGATCAGCGGCGCGTAACCGCGCAGCGAAGGCGGCAGCATGCGGTCGTCGCTGCGGATCGACGCGCCCGTCAGCGCGAACGTGTCGAAAATGTCGGAGCTCAGGTAGTCGTCGCCGAACGTCACCGTCGACTGGATCGACGGCAGCGCGCGAAATGCATAGAGCCGGCTGAAGCGGAACGTGCGGTCCGCGTACGCCGTGTTGCCCACGTTCGACTGCGCCTGGTAGTCGCCGCGAAAGCGCCATGCATCCCAGTTCGCGCCGATCGTCCCGTAGGCCTGGATCGAATTCGTCTGCCCGCCGCCCGCCCCGAAGTTGCGGTTCGTGTTCGCGATCACGCGATAGTCGAGCATCGCGCCCGGAATCCCTTCGGACCAGCGCTCCGGAGGCAGGTAGGTCGAATCGGTGAATTCGAGCGCGGCCTGCGGAATCGTGATCTTGAGCCGCCCGTCGCTCTTCAGGTAACGCACGGTCGCCCCCTCGATCGCGCCGAGGTCGACGCAACGCCCGCCCTGGAAGCGCGGCAGGTCCTTCGCGAGCGACGGCTTCAGCCCGAATTGCGCGACGAGTTCCGGCCGCAGGCACGGCTTGCCTGCGCCGGACGCGTCGACGGCGATGAACTCGATCGCCTGCAGCCCGTAGAACAGGTCGTTGACCTGCACGTCGAGCATGTACTCGCCCGGCAGCGTGAAGTCGGCCTGCGAGAACTGCGACAGGTCGACATTGCTCGTTCCGTCGATGTCGAGGAACGACGAATTGAATTCCGTCGCATGGCCCTGGCTGCCGACGACCAGCACGGAGACGCAAAGGAAGGAATGTCTGATTCGCACGCGGTACTACCGGAAGTCCGAGGGAGAGAAAAACGGCAGGAAAAATGAACGAGGAAGGGTGCACGCACCCTTCCCCGGTATGGCGGCTTACTGGTAGCGGACCGTGAAGTTCGCGACGCCGTCGGCGGTACCCGGTTTCACGCCGGCTGCCGTCGCCTCGTACATCGCTGCGAAGCGCGCGATGTTCGTGCCGTTTTGCAGCACGGTCGGGGCCTTCTGCTCGGCGCCGTTGTCGAGGTATTCGCCCGACGCGGCCTGCAGGCGGATGCCGACGTTGGTTGCCGAACCGATCGTGGCGAGCAGCTTCGGCTGGCCCGCGCTCGACGTGCCCGTGAACGTGAAGTACGCGTTCTGCGCGATGCTCGTGTCGCAGTCGGTCAGCTTGATGTCGAAGTTGGTCGGCGTGGACTTGTCGCCAGCCTGCTTGAACACGTTGGTCGGCACCTTGCCGAGGTTCACGGTCTGGTTGACCGAGCCCGAATCGATGCCGCATGCGCCCGCGACGATCTCGCCCGTGAAGTTGATCGTGCCGGTGCCCGCTGCGAAGGCCGAGGTCGACAGGGCCGCGAGTGCGACAGCGGTCAGGAGGGATTTTTTCATGACGTTTTCCGTGAGAATTGCAAAGGGAATGGACGACGTGGCGGATACAAAAGACAGCGTGTGGTTGGCTCCCGTCCGTCACGAGGCGGCATTATCGAGATAATCGTGAAAGTTTTTTGTAAATCATTGTCAAATATCTCTGACAATGTTCGATTTACGCCCCTTAAATCCAATTATTTCCCGATGATTTTCAATCACGCCATTTTCGTACGCAGTCCTTTTTTGCTTCATGGAACCAATTGAAGATTAACGAAATTTTTCGCAGATAATCGCCCAAACCCCACCAACCAGCTCTGGCACTGGCTCATACAAGACTCGATCCAAAAAAGACAAAACATTGTCAAATGCCGCCACCGTTGTCATGCGACAACGCCAATATCAAGTCATTTTCAACTGACAGGAAATTAACGACAGCCTTCGCCAATCGCGATTTATCGCGCAAACGATTGCGAATCGAATGCAAACGTTTTACCGCGACATTTCGCCACTCTTATTAATTCCAATACACGGATTAATCCGACCGTCAATTCCCGATCGAAAATCAGGCATTCGCGCGACCGTCGAGACGCGACATGCGGGCCTGAATGAAAGCGCTGAAAAAGGAGGATGCGCGGCGCACGTTTGCGCCGGCTGGCGACACGATCGGTCGCCGGATGCGGGCCGCTCCGGAAGATGCCCTTCCGCACTGCCCGGGGATGAAACACGGTTCGGATGACTTGCCCGACATCGGAAGGCATCGCCGATGGCGATCGGCAATGCAACGGGCAACGATGTCGATCAAAACGGGAAACGGCGACCACACGTCGAATCGTGCGGCCGCCGTCTCGTTGCCCGGCGCGCTGCGGCGTCAGGCGACACGCATCATGCGGAAGCCGCGACCTCCGCCGACGCCGATGCCGGCGCCCAGCCGCCGCCGAGCGCGCGATACAGCGCGATCGCGTTCGCGAGCCTGAGCTGCTTGAGCCGGATCAGTTCCTGCCCCGACTCGTACGTGCTGCGCTGCGCGTCGAGCAGTTCGAGATACGTCGCGACGCCGCCCGCATAACGGCGCTCCGCGAGCTTCAGCCGCGCACCGTCGGCCGTGTAGACGTCCTGCTGTGCGGCAAGCTGGCGATCGATCCAGTCGCGCGCGGCGAACGCGTCGGCCACTTCGCGGAACGCGGTCTGTACCGTCTTCTCGTATTCGGCGACCGCGATGTGCTTGCGCGCGTTCGCGACGTCGAGATTCGCGCGATTGCGTCCGCCCGCGAAGATCGGCAGCGTGATGCGCGGTGCGAACGTCCACACGCTCGTGCCGGCCGCGAACAGGCTCGAGAACGCGTCGCTGACCGAGCCGTAGTCGGTCGTCAGCGCGATGCGCGGGAAGAACGCCGCACGTGCGGCGCCGATCTGCGCGTTCGCGGCCTTGAGCCGCGCCTCGGCCTGCCGGATGTCCGGCCGCCGCTCGAGCAGCGCGCTCGGTGCGCCGGGCGCCACGGGCGCGATCGACAACGTGTCGAGCGCGGTCGCATCGCCGGGCACGTTGCGCGCGAAATCTCCCGCGAGCAACTGCAGCGCCCGCACGGCCTGCGCATGCTCGCGCTGCAGCGCGGCCTGCGATGCACGCGCGGACGCCACCAGCATCTCGGCCGAACGCAGCTCGATCGCGTCGCTCGTGCCGGCCGCGTAGCGGCGCTGCGTGAGCGCGGCCATGCGTTCGCGCGCGTCGAGCGTGCGCTGCGCCAGCGCGAGCTGCTCGTGCAGCGAGCGCTCCGATACATACGCACCCGCCACTTCGGCGATCACGCCGATGCGGACCGTGCGCTGCGCGTCGGCCGTCGCGAAATATTCGGCGAGCGCCGCGTCGGACAAGCTGCGCACGCGGCCGAACAGGTCGAGCTCGTACGCGCTGACGCCGACGCCCGCGCGATACAGCCCGCTGATCGCACTTTGGCGCACGACCGGGTCGTACTGGCGCGCGCGTTCATAGCCGAGATTCGCATCGACCGACGGCATCAGGTCCGCGCGCTGCACGCCGTACAGCGCGCGTGCCTCCTCGAGCCGGCCGGCCGCGATCCGCAGGTCGCGGTTGTTCGCGAGCGCCGCGTCGATCCACGCCTGCAGCGCCGGATCGGTGAAATACGCATGCCAGTCGTCGAGCAGCGCGGCATCGGACGCCGCAGCCGCAGCCGCAGCCGCAGCCGCAGCCGCAGCCGCAGCCGATTCGGCAACCGGCGCCGCGCTGCCGTCAACTGGCGCATAGGTCGCCGGCACCGGCGCCGCCGGCCGCTCGTAGCGCGGCGCGAGCGAACAGCCGGCGAGCGCGAGCGCCGCGGCCAGCGCGAGCTGCGCCCGCAGTACGGCGCGTGCATTCAGCGCAAACGTCATTGCGATCCCTCCATCGTCGCCGGCTGCGTGCCGCCGCGCCGGCGCGGGCCGACGTCGAACAGGCGGCCGACGATCACGAAAAACAGCGGGACGAGGAACACCGCGAGCACGGTCGCCGTGATCACGCCACCGAGCACGCCGGTGCCGATCGCCATCTGCGCGCCGGACGCGGCGCCCGACGCAAACGCGAGCGGCAGCACGCCGACGCCGAACGCGAGCGACGTCATCACGATCGGCCGCAGCCGCAGGCGCGCGGCCTCGAGCGCGGCGTCGACGAGCGACATGCGCTGCGCGACCAGATCCTTCGCGACTTCGACGATCAGGATCGCGTTCTTCGCGGACAACCCGATCGTCGCGATCAGTCCCACCTTGAAATAGATGTCGTTCGGCATCATCCGCAGCGTGACGCCGAGCACCGCGCCGATCACGCCGAGCGGGACGACCAGCATCACCGCGAACGGGATCGACCAGCTCTCGTAGAGCGCCGCGAGCGCGAGGAACACGACCAGCACCGACAGCGCGAACAGCATCGGCGCCTGCGCGCCCGACAGCCGCTCCTCGAACGACTGCCCCGACCACGCGTAGCCGATGCCGGCCGGCAGCTTCGCGGCGATCCGCTCGATCGCGGTCATCGCCTCGCCGCTGCTGTGGCCTGCCGCGGCCGAGCCGTTGATCGTGAACGACGGATAGCCGTTGTAGCGCGTGAGCTGCGGCGGCCCCATCGTCCAGTGCAGCGTCGTGAACGCCGCGAGCGGCACCATCTCGCCGCGCGCGTTGCGCACGCGCAGCTTCTTCACGTCGTCCGGATCGAGCCGGTGCAGCCCGTCGGCCTGCACGACCACGCGCCGCACCTGCGTGCCGTGCATGAAGTCGCCGATATAGTCCGAGCCGAACATCACCGCGAGCGTCGTGTTGATCTCGTCCATCGACACGCCGAGCGCCGAGGCCTTCGCGCGATCGATGTCGAGCTTCAGTTGCGGCGCGTCCTGCGTGCCCGCGAACATCAGGTCGGTGAGCGCGCGGTCCTTGCCGCCCGCCGCGAGCAGTTGCTCGCGCGCGGCGCTGAACGTCGCGTAGTCGAGCCCGCCGCGGTTTTGCAGCCGGAAGTCGAAGCCGCTCGACGAGCCGAGATCGGGCAGCGCCGGCGAGTTCATCGCGAACACCGTCGTGTTCGGCGTGCCCGCGAAGCGCTCGTTGATGCGCGCGACGATCGACTGCACATGATCGCGCTCGGCCTTGCGCTCCTTCCAGTTCTTCAGCGTGACGAAGATCATCCCGCCGTTCGGCCCTTCGCCGTACAGGTTGAAGCCGCCGAGCGCGAACGTATACGCGGCCGGCTCGTCGTTGCGGATATACGACTCGACCTCGCGCACGCTCTGCATCGTTTCCGCGAGCGGCGTGCCCTGCGGCCGGATCACCATCACCATGAAGTTGCCCTGGTCCTCATCGGGCAGGAACGCGGTCGGCAGTTGCGTGAGCATCAACGCCGCGGCCGCGGTCAGCGCGCCGTACACGACGAGCCAGCGCAACGGCTTCTTCAGCATCGCGCCGACTCGCGTCGCGTAGCGCTGCGTCGCACGCGCGACGAAGCGGTTGAACCAGCCGAAGAAACCGCGCTTCTCGTGATGGTCGCCGGACACGGGCTTGAGCAGCGTCGCGCACAGCGCGGGCGTCAGCGACAGCGCGAGGAATGCCGAGAAACCGATCGACACCGCGAGCGACAGCGCGAACTGCCGATAGATGTTGCCCACCGCGCCGCCGAAGAACGCCATCGGCACGAACACCGACGTCAGCACCACGGTGATCCCGACGATCGCGCCGCTGATCTGCGTCATCGCCTTGACGGTCGCGTCGTACGGGCCGAGCCCTTCCTCGACCATCAGCCGCTCGACGTTCTCGACCACGACGATCGCATCGTCGACGAGGATGCCGATCGCGAGCACCATCCCGAACATCGTCAGCACGTTGATCGAGAAGCCGGCCGCATACATCACGCCGAACGTGCCCGCGAGCGCGACCGGCACGACGAGCGTCGGGATCAGCGTCGCGCGCAGGTTCTGCATGAACAGGAACATCACGAGGAACACCAGCACGCCGGCCTCGATCAGCGTCGTGACGACCTTGTTCATCGACACGCGCACGAACGACGACGTCTCGTACGGAATCTGGTATTTCACGCCCGGCGGGAAGTATGCGGACAGCTCGTCCATCGCCGCGCGCACGCGCTTCTCGGTGGACACCGCGTTCGAGCCCGGCGCGAGCTTGATGCCCATCCCGGTCGCGACCTTGCCGTTCACGTACGACGGATAGTTGTAGTCGTTGCCGCCGAACTCGACGCGTGCGACGTCGCGCAAGTACAGTGCGGAGCCGTCGGCCTGCGTGCGCAGCGCGATCGCGCCGAAATCGGCCGGCGTCTTCAGCGGCGCGTCGGCGAACACGGTCGCCGCGATCGGCGCGCTGGCCGGCACCGCGCTGCGGCCGATGTCGCCAATCGTCACGCGCGCGTTGTGCGCGCGCACCGCCGACGCGATGTCCGACGCGGTGAGGCCGTGCCCGGCCATCTTCACCGGGTCGGGCCAGATCCGCATCGCATATTCGGCGCCCCAGAACTGCACCCTGCCGACGCCGTCGACGCGGCGCAGCGCCTGCACGACGTTCGCCGATGCATATTCGCCGAGCTGCACGTCGGTCATCCGGCCGTCGTCCGACGTCAGCGACACCACGAGCTGGATGTTGTCGGCAGCCTTCTCGACCTGGATGCCGTCGCGGCGCACGGGCTCGGGCAAGCGCGCCTCGACCGTCTTCAGCCGGTTCTGCACCTCGACGGCCGCGAGATCGGCGTTCACGCCCTGCTTGAACGTCAGGTACAGCGACGCCATCCCCGCGCTGCTCGTCGCGGACGTATACATCAGCCCCGGCGCGCCGTTCATTTCGCGCTCGATCAGCGCCGTCACCGATTCCTCGACGACCTGCGCGGACGCGCCCGGGTACGTCGCATAGATGCTGACGACGGGCGGCGCGATGTCCGGGTACTGCGCAACGGGCAGCGCGCGGATCGCGAACGCGCCGCCCAGCATGATGAAGATTGCGATCACCCACGCGAAGACGGGGCGATCGATGAAGAAACGTGCCATGGTGGTTTGAACCGGTCAGGTTTGACGGGCGGCCGCCTGCGAAGCGGCCGCTGCCGGCGCCGCCTTCGACGGCGGCGCCTTCTCGACGGGCTTGACGGCCGTATCGGGCGCGAACTGCGCGGCGTTGTCGACGATCACGCGCTCGCCGCCCGTCAGGCCGCGCGTGATGCGCCAGTCATGGCCGCTCATCTGGTCGGCCGCGACCTCGACGTCCTTGACCTTGCCGTTCGTGCCGACGACGCGCACCGACGTGCGATCGGTCGTGCGCAGCAGCGCGTCGCGCGGCACGAGGATCGCCCGCTGGTCGACCGCCGTGTCGAGCGCGATCCGCACATACGCGCCCGGCAGCAGCTCGCGCTCGGGATTCGGGAACAGCGCGCGCATCGCGACGGTATCGGTGGTCGGATCGACCGCGAGATCGCTGAACAGCAGCTTGCCCTTCAGCGGATACGCGGTGCCGTCGGCACGCAACAGCGTCACCGCGATGTCGTGCTGCGCAATGCCGGTCGCGCGCCCGCTCTGCACCGCGCGGCGCAGAGCGTCGACGTCGGCGGCCGGCTGCGAGAAGTTCACGTAGATCGGATCGAGCTGCTCGACGGTCGTGAGCGGCGTCGCCTGGTCCTGGCCGACGAGCGCGCCTTCGGTTACGAGCGCGCGCCGTGCGCGGCCCGCGATCGGCGCGGTGACGGTCGCATAGTCGAGCTGCAACTGCGCACGCGCGAGCTCGGCCTTCGCGGATACAACCCCGGCTTTCGCCTGCGTGTCGTCGGCAACGGCCTCGGTATGGTCGCGCTCGCTGACCGCGCGGTCGCGCACCAGGTCGTCGTAACGGCGGCGCTTGTCGCTCGCCGCGAGCGCGGCCGCCTGCGCCTTCGCGAGCGCACCCTGCGCGGCGTCGCGCGCCGCCTTCAGCGGTGCGGGATCGATGCGGAACAGCACCGCGCCCTGCTTCACTTCCTGGCCTTCCTCGTAGGTGCGCGCGGTGACGATGCCCGCGACCCGCGCGCGCACTTGCGCCTGCCGGTACGCATCGAGCCGGCCCGGCAATTCGACGGTCATCGGCACGGCCGTCGGGCGTACCGTGACGACCGTCGCCTGCTTCGCGGTCTCTTTCTCCGCGTCCTGCCCGCCCTTGCCGCATCCGGCCACGACGAGCGCGGCCGCCAGCGTGAGCGGCGCCAGCCGGCGGCAACGCGACAGGAAGCAATTGTTGTTATTCATGGTGACCTCGGATCGTTCGCCGCCGATAAAATGCGGCGGCTCAGGGTGGCCGATTATAATCAGTCATGACTGATTAAATAAACGCTGTTTCGATCTGATCGCCACGCTGTCTCAATAAAACGACAGTGAATTGTAAGGAAACTCACGACATGGCCCGCAAGACCCGGGAAGAATCGCTCGCCATCAAGCACCGGATCCTCGACGCCGCCGAGCTCGTACTGCTCGAGAAAGGCGTCGCGCAAACCGCGATGGCGGACCTCGCCGAGGCCGCCGGAATGTCGCGGGGCGCCGTCTACGGCCACTACCGCAACAAGATGGAAGTGTGTCTCGCGATGTGCGACCGCGCGTTCGCGCGCACGTCGGAAGGCTTCGACGCGGGCGACGGCCTGCCGCCGCTCGCCACGCTGCGGCGCGCCGCGTCGCACTATTTGCAGGAATGCGGCGAGCCGGGCCCAATGCAGCGCGTGCTCGTGATCCTCTATACGAAGTGCGAGCAGAGCGAGGAAAACGGCGCGCTGCAACGGCGCCGCATGCTGCTCGAGCTGCAGATGCTGCGGATCACGAAGGCGCTGCTGCGCCGCGCGATCGCGGCCGGCGAACTCGCCGCCGATCTCGACGTGCACCTGGCCGCTGTCTATCTCGTGTCGCTGCTCGAAGGCGTGTTCGCGTCGATGATCTGGACCAACCGGCTGCGTGGCAATCTGTGGAACGACGCCGAAGCGATGCTCGACGCCGGCTTCGACGCCGTCCGCACGTCCGCCGCGCTGCGCGGTCGCGCGCAAAAATTGCCGAACTGACGAAAATCGTCGTAACTAATGCTGATTTAACCCGATTTACCGCACTGCGAAACGAATGAGCTGACCCCCTTTAAAATTTTTAACGTTTCGCGGAACATCGGTAGACTGACGCTGTCATCTTTCTTTAGCGTCTTCGTGATAACCGGGTTCGACCCGGTAAACACGCCGCCGTTCGAAGCGGGCCCGCCCCGCGAGTTGGGTCGAACGGAAACGACACAGGCCCCTGGCGGGGCCTGTTTTGTTGCACGCCCGCCGCCCGCCCCGTCGCCATTCGACGGTTGTGCCGCCGCGGCCCCTGCCCACACCCCTTTGAACCGCTTTCCTGGATGTGGACACCTTGGTCAAGCCTGTCGCAACTCCTGATGCTTTCGCGCCCGGCCGCGCGCAGCGCGTCGTGCGCGCGCTCGTGCCGGCCGCCGTGCTCGGCGCCCTCGCCGCCCTCGGCCTTGCCGCCGCGTTGCCGGCCGTGTCGCAACTGCCGGGCGCCGTCGACTCGGGCACGGCCGTGCTGCCGCAGCGCGTGCTGTCCGACACGCCGTTTCCCACCGCGCAGCATTTCGTCACGAGCGAACTCGCCCGCACGCTCGGCGAGCGCAATGAACACGGCGAACGCAACGACCGCAGCCTGCAGCCGGGCCTGTTCGCGCCGCTCAGCGCACACCGCAACGACATGCTCGGCTATGCGAGCCTGTTCCAGCTCGCGCCGCCCGAAAACCAGCACGGGATGCGCGCGGGCGACATCGAGCTCACGCTGTCCGATACGCTGAACCGGCTCGACGTGCCGCCCGAGGTGCGCATCCAGCTCGGCGATCTCGTCACCGGCAAGGTCGCGCTGCGCGCGAGTGCGCAGCGCGGCGACTATTACCGCGTCGCGTACGACACGAACGACGGCACGCCGCGCCTCACCGCGCTCGAACTGCGCGTCGCCGGCCGCACGTTCGGCGCGATCTGGTTCCGCGCGCCGGGTGCCGAGCACGGCGCGTACTACACGCTCGACGGCTCGCCGCTCGAAGCCGCCGCGTTCACGATGCCGGTCAAGTGGACGCGCATCAGCTCGTTCTTCGGCGAGCGCATCCATCCGCTGTCGCAGGCGATGGCGTTCCATACGGGCGTCGACCTCGCCGCGCCATCCGGCACGCCCGTCGCCGCGGCGGCCGACGGCGTCGTGTCGTTCGTCGGCACCGATCCGGGCGGCTACGGCCGCTACGTGATCGTCGATCACGCGGACGGCTACTCGACCTATTACGCGCACCTGTCCGCGTTCGCGCACGGGCTCAAGACCGGTGAAACCGTGAAGCAGGGCCAGCGGCTCGGCTCGGTCGGGATGACGGGCGCCGCAACAGGCCCGCACCTGCATTTCGAAGTGCGCGTCGCGAACGATCCGGTCGACCCGCTGGTCACGCTTGCCAACGCGCAGACGGCGCTGTCCGACATGCAGCTCACCGCGTTCCGCCAGGAAGCGGCGCAATGGCGCTTCCGCCTCGCGTCGGTCAATACGGCGCCGTTCGCGTTCGCGCAGAACGACGGGCCGCTGTGGGGCGATTTCGCGACCGACAAATCGACGTTGCGCGCGGTCTTCAACGCACACTACTCGGCGTCGTGACGCGCGTGCCGCCCGCCGTCGCTCCGGAAGCGGCGGCGCAGGCGGCCGGCCATCTACCGTTCCTGTCCATACTGCACGCCGGGCCCGACCTGCGCGGCGTGCTGTCCGCTGCGGATAGTCACTAGCGCTTCCCCACTGGCCGTTCGTCACGGCCACGGCACACCGTCACCGTGCGGGTTCCGTGCGCTCGGCGCTCGCCTGCTCGACACGTTCCGCACGCTGGCCGCGCGACAACAGCCAGCGTGCCGCGCCGTCGAGCGACGTGCACAGCACCAGATAGATCGCCGCGACGAACAGGAAGATCGGCGCCGGATACACCATCAGCCGGTTGTTCACCTGCGTCGCGACGAACGACAGTTCCGGCACGCCGACGATATACGCGAGCGACGTGTCCTTCACGAGCGCGACCCACTGGTTGACGAACGACGGCGTCATGATCCGGATCGCCTGCGGCAGCAGCACATGGCGCACCGTCTGCCAGCGCGTGAGCCCGAGCGACAGCCCGGCCTGCCATTGACCGTCGCCCGCGGCGGCGATGCCCGCATGCACCGCATGCGCGAGATATGCGCCGCCGACGAGCGCCAGCGCGCAGACGACCGTTGCGAGCCCCGGCACATCCATGTGCAGCAGCACGGGCATCAGGAAGTACGTCCAGAAGATCAGCATCAGCACGGGAATCGCGCGGAAGAACCCGATGAACGCGAGCAGCAGCACGCGGCCGGGGCCGCGCGCGAGCGCCATCGCGACACCGAGCGCGATGCCGAGCACGGCCGATCCAACGGCCGACGCGATCGCAAGCACCAGCGACAGCGCGGCGCCGCCGAGCGGGCCTTCCGGGAACGCGCCGACGAGCAGGTACGGCAGGTTGGCGAGCAGCAGCGAAAAGTCCATCGTCAATGCCCCGCCCCAAGCCGGTCGCGCCATTGCGTGGCCGCGTACGCACCGGCCTCGATCGCGGCCACCGCCGCGACGTACAGCAAGGTCGCAACGCCGAACGCGGCGAAGGTCTTGAACGTTTCCGTTTCGACCTGCCGCGACGCATACGATAGCTCGGCCACGCCGATCGCCATCGCGAGCGACGAGTTCTTCACGAGATTCATGTATTGGCCGAACAGCGGCGGCAGCGCGATGCGCACGGCCTGCGGCAATACCACGTAGCGCAGCGACTGCATCGGCGTGAGGCCGAGCGCCGCCGCCGCGTCATGCTGCGCGCGGCGCACGCCGCGCAGGCCGGCTTCGCATTCCTCGGCGACGAATGCGGCCGTGTATGCGCTCAGCCCGACCCAGCCCGCGACGAATTCGAACGACGGCCATGCAAGCGTGAGCGGGCCCGCGCTCACTTCATGGCGCGCGTTCAGCCACGCGATCCACGTGTCGGGCAGCAACGACGCGACGCCGAAATACCAGAACAACAACTGCACGAGCAACGGCGTGTTGCGGAGCGCGACGACATATGCGGCCGCCGCCGTGCGCAGCGCCGCGCCGCGCGCATGCCGCATGACCGCGAGCAGCAGCCCGCCGGCGGTCGCGGCGACGGCCGACGCGGCCGCGAGGCCGAGTGTCAGCAGGAAACCCTGCCAGAGCCAGGACAGATATTTGGGAGCCAACCCGAGCATGCTGAGGTACGTGCGCGAAGCACGCGATCGGAACAAAACGGAAAGCGCCGCGCTGCCGATATTCCGGCAAATCGCGGCGCGCGTGCGACGTGGCTCAGGTCTTGTCGCCGATGCGGAAGATGCGCGTGAGCGGCGTCTTCGTCGTCGGCCCGAACCATGCGTCGTAGATCTGCACGGCGCGGCCGTTCGCCTCGAGCCCCTTCAGCGTGTCGTTGACGAAGCCCAGCAGGCGCGTCTCGCCCTTCGGCACGCCGACGCCCATGTAGTCGTTCGAGATCGTGAAAGCGGGGATCTCGTAGTTCTGCTTGTCCGGCACGTTCGCGAGCAGGCCGATCAGCTTCGGGCCGTCCTGCGTGATCGCCTGCACGTTGCCGGCGCGCAGCGCGGCGAACGCGAACGGCGTGTCGTCGTACGCGACGATCGTCGCCTTCGGGAATTTCTCGCGCAGCGTGATCTCGTTCGTCGTGCCCTTGTCCGCGCCGACGCGCAGGCCGTTCAACTGGTCGGCCGATTTCAGCACGCCCTTCTTCGCGAGAAACTGCTGGCCCGACGAGAAATACGGAATGCTGAAGTCGACCTGCTTCGCGCGCTCGTCGGTGATCGTGAAGTTCGCGAGCACGAGATCGACCTTGCCGGACGTCAGGAACGGAATGCGGTTCGCGGGGTTGGTCGGCTGGAGTTGCAGCTTTACGCCGAGCTTGTCGGCGAGTGCCTTCGCATAGTCGACGTCGAGGCCGACGATGTGGTTGTTCTTCGCATCGACATAACCGAACGGCGGGTTGCTGTCGAACGTCGCGACGCGCAGCACGCCGGCCTTCTTGATGTCGTCGAGGCGGTCCGCATGCGCGACGGTGCCGGCGGTGACGAGCGCGGCCCCGACGAGCCACGTAGCGAGAGTGTGGATTTTCATGAGCACGACCTGATTTGTTATGAAGGCCGCCGCGGATCGCGCGGCGGCCGGTTCGAGGAACGTCACGACCGGGTGTGCGATCGCGAAGCCGCTAACGTAGCAGCGCGTGCGGCGAATCCGAACCAACAATTGGTGCTTTGCTCAGCGGGTTTCGTGATGAAGCCGGGGCGGCGCCGGCCCGTTCGCCGAGCCGCCCGTCGCGTTCACGGAAACGTAAACGAGAATTCCGCGCCGCCGCCGGCATAGCCGGGCTTCAGCTCGGCATCCACACCGGTACGAATGTACTGCGCGCGCAACGGCATCACGGCCATGTCGCCGGTGCGGCGCATCGGATACTGAGTGGCCGTGCCCGGCTCGCCGTACGCGATCCGCTCGCCGGTCAGCGCATTCGTCATCACGATGTTGAACCCGCGCGCGACCGTCTGCCCGGCCGGCGCGCTCAACTGCAGCAGCGTCTTGTCCGGATTCGGCTGCGCGGCCTTGTCGCGGAAACTGATCGACGGCTTTGCCGCTGCCGCGCACTGGCTGAGCGCGATATCGAAACTGACCGGCTTCGACATCGCGTTCACGCTGGGAAAATGGTTGATCGCAAAATTGCCGAGCGTCACCGGCACGATCATGTTCGACTGGATCTCGCAGCGATTCGGTACATGGATCTCGCACTCGCTGCCGATGCAGACGTTGCCGACGCCGACAAAGGCCTTCATCTGCTTGCACAGATTAGGCGGCGTCTGCTCCGGCACCGTCACCGTGCCACCGATCGACGCGACGCCTTTCGGAAAGTCGATCGCATAAATCGCGACGGTCGGATTGCCCGGCAGGTTCTTGACGACCAGCTTGCCTTGCGGCAGATCCGAAACTGGCTTGTCGAGCACCAGATACTGCCGGAAGCGCGCCATCTGTATATCGTTGCCGCCTTCTCCCGCTCGACCGAGGTCGGTCTTTGCGGTTACCACCGGCAGTGCACCTTGCTGCAGCGTGCGCTCGCTGCTGTCGTCGGACACGCCGGCCCATTTGAAGCCGATCCCGTTGACATTCGTCTGCGCAACACCGTCCGCGATGACGCTGCCCGGCGTCCAGTGTGCGGCACTCACCAGTTCATGCGCCATCGGCGCGGTGCCGTACGTAAACGAGACCATCAGCGAAACCGTGCGTTGATACAAGATCGCGCCGACCGGCGTCGTGCTCGTCAACGGCGTGATCATGCGCCAGGATGACGCTTCAGGGTTGCTGAACGTGCAATTCAGCGCCGTCGCACCACTGCCGCCTTGCGCCATTGCGTGCGTGCCGAATGCGAGGATGTATCCCGCCGTCGCCAGGCGACGCATCACCCGGCCGACTCGCCCGAGCCGGCGCCGTCGAATCGTCTTCATGCTGCCCTCCCGTTGAATCGGCGGCGGGCGCCGGCCATGCTCGCCCGCCGCCTGCTGCATTACTCGATCACACCGAGATTGAGACCGGCAATCTTCTGCAGCGCAGCCTCGCCGGATGTGACACTGTTGCGGAAGATGCCCCGGTTGATGCCGACGAGGCCGCCGAAGGTCTGGCTCGACGAGCCGTTGACCCGCCCGCTTGCGGCAGCGCGCTCGACGAGCCCCGCGTTCAGACCGACCAGGCCGCCGAGCGTCGCACAGTAGTAGCCGGCGCCGACCGTCCCCGACGCCGATACGTCGCGCATCGTGCCGAGGTTTTCGCCTGCGAACCCGCCCACCGTGCTCGACGAGCTGCCCGTCACGTTGCCGGTTGCCGACGCGGCCTCGATCGTGCCGAACCGCGTGTTCGCGCCGGCGAACCCGCCCACCGACGCGCCGGTGCCGGCCGACACGTCGCCGCTCGCGTCGACGTTGGCCAATTCCGCCTCGTTGCTGCCGACGAAGCCGCCCGTCTTGCTGTAACTGCCGCCCGTCGTCTTGCCGCGTGCGACCGCGTGAGCAATCCGGCCGCCGAGATGACTGCCGACGAAACCGCCATTGGCACCCTGACCACCCGTTACCGCACCATGCGCTTCCGCCATGTCGATGAACGCGTTGTCGCCGAGGTTGATGCCGACGAAACCGCCCGTCGACCCTGTCGATGCGCTCGAGACGGTGCCCAGCGCCTTGCTGTCGGCCACCTTGCCCTGGTTCAGCCCGACGAAGCCGCCGATTGCCTGCGCGTATCGGCCATCCACGACACCGCTCGCACTCGAACCGGTGATCGTGCCGGTATTGTTTCCGACGAACCCGCCTGCCGTGCCGCTCGAGCCGCCCGTCACGCGCCCCAGCGCCGATCCGTCGACGATCTTGCCGAGCAGGTTCGCACCCACGAGCCCGCCGACGTTCACGCCGGCAAGGTTGTAGCCGGATGTGGTGCCGGATGTGGTGCCGCGGCTCGTCGAGCGCAGAATTTCACCACCCCGGTTCACGCCGACGAGACCGCCGATCGACGCGCGGTTCGATGCGCCGCCGGATACGGTCGCGTTGGACTCGCTGTCGGACACGATGCCGGCAAGCTGATCCAAGCGGTTCTCGCCGACCAGGCCGCCGACGGCGTCCGACATGCTGTTGCCCGTTACCGATCCCGAATACGACGTCCGGGAAATCTCGCCGCTATTGATGCCGACCATACCGCCCAGCGCATTGTTGCGGCTGGCGCCGGCACTCACCTGCATGCCCGTCGCGGTCACGTTCGAGATCTTGCCGGCGTTTTCGCCTACCAGCCCGCCGATGGCCACCGGACCGACGCCCGACGCAGCGCTGACACGCAACGACTTCAGGTTGACGTTGGCGAGCGTGCCGGTGTTGCGACCGAACAGCCCGGCATACGCATCGCTGCTCGTGATGGTGAGGTTGCTGATCGTGTTGCCGAGGCCGTCGAACACACCGGCGAACGACGCGCCCGAACCGATCGTCTTGAACGCGGTGCCGTAATAGTAGGAACCGGCGATGTCGTTGCCGAGCACGTACAGCCCGTCGAGATTCGCATTGACGGCCTGCAGCTGCTGCAGATTCTGGATCACGGTATAGCGATAGCCGTTCGATTCGAAACCGGCGCCTACCCCCGACAACGTCACGGCCCCACCGCCCGCGAGCGAGTGCGCGACGCCGTAGTCGAGCGTCAGCAGCGCGTTCGCACCGGTCAGCGCAATCGGGGCCGCGATCTGCACGCTCTTCTTCGCGTCGATGGCCACTCGCGCATTCGCGCCCGTCGCGCGCAGCGCGCCGTTGACCGACACGTCGCCCTGCCGGCTGGCCAGCGTCAACCGGTTGCCGCTGGCCCAGGTCACCGGCCCGTCGACCGACGTCTGACCGCGTTCGGCGACCAGTTCGACATCGGTGGTCGCGAGATTGCGCGACAGCGTGTCGGCCACGATCGTGCCCGGCTGATTCGCACCGGCCTTGACCGACACGTCCGACGACGCGATGCGCCAGGTGCCGACGCGCCCGTTGGTCGCGCGGGTGTCGACCATCGCGCCGAGCGCCACCTTCACGTCGGCACCGCGGGTTTCGACCGTGCCGCCGTTGCCCGGCGTCGTCGCGCTCGCGTTCAGCACGCCCGCGACGTTGACGGTGCCGGCGTCGTGACCGTCCAGCGAGATCCGGCCCGCGGCATTCCTGAGCGTGCGCGCCTCGATGACGCCCTGGTTGTTGACCACCGTGCGCAGCAGCGTATCGGCGGTCTTCGCGCTCATCAGCACCTGCCCGCCGTCGGCCCTCAGCAGCTGCTCGTTGCTGACCAGCGCGTTGACGATGCCCTGGTCGATCTGCACGCTGAGCAGCTTGCTGCCGTCGAAGTTCAGCGTGGCGTCGCTGCCCGCGCCCAGCGCGACGGTGCCCATCTGCGCCTGAACGATCCCCTTGTTGACGACTTTCGCGCCGAGCAGCGCGATCGCGCCGCCTTCGCCCGCCACGAGATTGCCGAAGTTCTGCACTTCGCTCGGAGACTGGCCGGAAAATCGGTAGCGGCCGGCGTCGAAGTCTTCGTTCCTGATATCCAGCGTCGTCGCCACCAGCCCGCCGACATTGACCTGCGCGCTCTTGCTGAACAGGATGCCGTTCGGGTTGACGAGGAACACGCGGCCGTTCGCATCGAGGTTGCCGTGGATTGCGCTGCCGTCCTGGCCGACGACCCGGTTCAGCGCGATCGACGCCGCGGACGGCTGGTTGAACGTGACGTGCTGCCCTTTGTCGATGTTGAACGTTTGCCAGTCCGTCACCAGCTTGTCGCTATGCTGGTTGATCGACATCTGCTGCCCGTTGTCGTAACGGTGAATGTCACCTTTCCCGGACACGATCTTCTCGCCTGTCGGCAGCGCATGCACGGACGTCGCCGCACCGCAGGCGAGCAGCGCCAGCACCGCGACGACACGTGCGCGCGTGGCGGACTTGCCGTGCCGGCGTACCCGTTCGCCGGCAACCTGCCACGCGCCTTGCGCGTCGTTCCATACCAAAGAATAGGTCTTGTTCACTTTCGTTTTTCCTTGTTGTGGTTGATTCCCTGCCGATGCCCGCGGCAGGACGGGTACTGCAACCTTCACGCGCCGTCGGTCACGGCGGCGCGAGCCGCGCCCGGTATTCGTGCGTTGCGCCGCTGTCGTCGACGGCGTCGAACACGATCTCGCCCGGCCCCGCGCCGGCCTGCGTGCCGATCGGGATCTCGACCCGGCCGAACGGCGCGACATCCGTCGCCGTGTTCGCCGGCCCCGCACGCTCGCCGTTCAGCAACACGCGCGTCAGCGTCACGTAGTACGGCGTGGGATTGAGCGCGACGATCGACGCCGCCGCCTTCGTGCCGGCGTACGTCCATGCGAGCCGGTTCGGTGCGTCGTCCGGGTCGCCGCCGAGACCGGGTGGCCGAACCAGCAGCTTCATCCTGAGCCGGTATGCGATGCGCAGTGCGTGGTCGCCCGCCGGCGCCGCCGGCGGCACTTCGAGCAGGTTGATCCAGAAACAGGATTCCCGGTCCGTGGCGAAGCTGCCGCCGACGGACTGCACGCGGATCGACAGCGGCTGCCCCGGATCGAGCCGGGCGAGCGGCGGCGCGACGACGAACGGCACGCGCAGGCGGCTCGGGTCGGCGTTCGCATCGCCATCGTCGAGCCAGGCCTGGACGAGAATGGGTGCGTCCCCGCCGTTGCGCGCGAAGATCGTCAGTGCGCGCGCATCGCCCGGATAAACGAAGCGGGTACCGGTCACGGACAATGCTGCGTCGCACCGGACCGTACCGATGCTCGCGATGCAGGCCAGCACCGCCGCGCGCACGATGCGGCCGGCGCCGGGCCGTCCACTCAAACGGCGCGGCAACGTGTGAATGACGGAAGCGAAACGAAAAGCCGAGTCATGCATTGGGCTAGCGCTCCTCGATACGGCCGGCCGACGGTACCGCCGCCGTCGGCATCACCGTCGCCGCGCGGCAGATGCCCGCCAGCGTCACGTAGCCGCTTCCCGAACGCTGCGCGGCCGGCACCGCGTAATCGATCACGCACTGCTGATCCGCGCGCGTACCCCATTCGACGCGAATCCGGCCGTCGTCTGCGGCACTGCGCACGAACAGGCGGCTGCCCTGCCCGACCACGCCGAGCGCCTCACCGGTACCCGCATCGAGCGCACGCGCGGCGAACGGCAGCGGCCGACCATCGTCGGTCTGCGCGTCGATCAGCAGCGCACGCGCCTTCAGCGTGTCGTAGGACAGCATGACGATCGAACCCGAGCGTGGCGCCACGCCGTGCGATACGGTTTTCAGTTCGACGTCCTCGGGCACGTCCTTCGGATCGATGTCGATCCTGTTGAGCTGATATGGAATGAGGCTCGGCACGATCGCGTAACCGAAGCGGTCGACGCGTGCGCTCGTGTTCGCAACCAGTGCGCCGCGCGCGTTCGGCACATGCACGACGCCGATGGTCTCGCTCAACGTGGGTGCCGGTGTCAGGCCGCCCGGGTGCAGCACGAGGCCGCCCGTTGCGCTCGCCGACGCCTGCTGGTAATCGCGCCCGATGCCGAGATTCGCCGACAGGGACACGGCCGGCCGCTGATAGCCGACACCGAAACTGCCCGACGACGCCCGGTTGTTGCCGTCGTAGCTCGACGACAACGAGTACGATCCGTCGTTTCGCTCGCCGAAACGGCCAGCCAGGCTCGCCGTGGCGCTCGTACCGGTGCTGCTGTCGTGCGTCATCAGCGTGCTGAAGATCGGTGCGCGCCGCGTATTGCGCCCCAGCGGAATCGATATGTTCAGGCTCGCGAGCGTGCTGCCCGCCCCGCCGCCGAACGACGATTCCCGCGCGGACAGGTTGCGCACGCGCTGGACCGACGCGGTCACCGTGGCGTCGCGCCATTGCGTGCTGTAGCCGAGCGTGAAGCTGAGCGACTGTCCGCCTCCCGCCCAGTAGCTGAGCGCCGATCCGTTCGCATAGAGGTTGCCCGACCGCCCGATCTGCTGGCTCACGTTGAGATCGACCCGATTGCGCAGCCGCGAAAACGACACCGCGCCCTGGTCGCTCCGGCCGTTCAGCAGCAACGCGTCGCGCAGGCCGAGATAGCCTTTCGTCGAGTAGCGATACGCGAGCAGCGAAAAGTTCGTGCCGCTGTTCGGAAGGTTCTTGCTGTACGACACGCGCATACTCGAGCCGGTCAGGCGTTCGCTGCCTGGCGGCTGGGTCCGCGCGATCGTGACGTCCGCCGCGAAGCCGCCGATCGACGTATTGAGCGCGACGCCCATCAGCATCGACTGGTAGCGGTTCGCGAACGCGGCGCCGCCGTAGGCCGTCACCGCATTGCTGACACCGCGCTGCACGGTGAACTGGCCGACATACTGCGTGCCGATGTCGCCGCCGAGTTCGATCGCCCGCCCCGCCATCGCGCTGAACCGTGTGCTGCCTGGACGCAGCAGCTGGACCGTCGTCGCGAAAGGAACCACGAAGCTGCGCGATTCGCCGTTGGCCTCGGTCACCGTCACGTTCAGATCGCCGCCGTAGCTCATCGCCTGCAGGTTGTCGATCGCGAACGGTCCCGGCGCGACGGTTGTCTCGTGAACGAGATAGCCGCGCTGGTAGATCGATACCTTGGCATTCGATTGCGCGACGCCGCGGACGACCGGCGCGTAGTAGCGCTGCTCGTCGGGCAGCATCCGGTCGTCGCTGGCGATTTGTACGCCGCGAAACGACACGGCGTCGAACAGCGCACCGCTCGTCGAGCTTTCGCCGGCCAGCAACTGCGCATGCCAGTCGGGTAGATCGGTCTGCGCGTAAACGTAGCCGCGTTGATAGTGGGCGCCGCCGCGCTGCGACCAGGTGAGGTTGCCGTTGTGGCGAATCCGGAATCGCCCGGCGCTCGCAGCCATCGAGAGGCCCGTGTAGAGCTGCGAGAATTCGTAGCCGCTGGAACGCGTCGTGAACACGCTGGCGTTATAGTTCAGCCACGCGGCCGGCACGCCGTTCGTCCAGTTCGCCGGATCGACGTAGGTACTCCGGCCGGCGAGCCGCATATAGAACTGCGGCACCGTCAGGTACAGTTTCTGTTCGGCCGCATCGAACGACAGCGCAGCGCCGGGCACGTATCGAGACGGTGCATCGCAGATCAGCCCGTCGGGCATCGGATTCGGCGGCTGGCTGGCGTCCTGGCCCCGCGCGCTTCGGTCGAGGTCGACGCCGGCCCGCTGCAACAGCATCCGGTCGTAGCAAGGCAGCGCGTCACCATGGGCGTCGTGACGGAACGTGATGTTTTCCACGCCGCGCCACTGCCCGTTGACGATCATGTCGACACGATGCACGCCCGGCGCCACGGTATTCGGTCGCTCGAACGGCGTCGTATCGATCGGCTCGCTGTCCGGGCCATGCATCAGCATCGAATCGTCGAAGTGGGTCGCTCCAGCCGCCGGCGCAGCCGGTGCCGTACCTGCCATCGCGCGATGCGCGTCCTCCTGCGCCACCGTATCGATCGTATCCGCGACGGCATTCGCGCCCGACGTCATCGCGACCGATGCGAACACGGAAGCGACCGCCAGCAGGCAAGGCCGCCGCGGAAGCCGCGGGACAAGCTCCGGCGCGCATGAAGATTGGAAACCTGCTGAACTGCGCATGTGGATACAATTAGTTCGCATGCCGAATCGATTATTGGAATCCGGCATGCTGGATCGTGCCTTCTGGATGCGTTGCGTGGACAGACTGCTCAGTCGGTCAATTTTTTGGTTATCGTGCTTTGCCCGCCGTAGTCGTCGATGGTCACGAAGCGCACGGCCGTCGGGCGATGCGACTGCGCGGCGGCGCCCTGCAACGGGAAGCGCTGGGAGCCGAACGGTGCGACCATCCCTCCACCGGCCGGGATGAATGTGCCGCCGATCTCGCCCTCGACCATCCCGAACGAAACGTAATACGGCGTCGGATTGGAAACTTCGAGCGATATCTGCCGTGCGCCTGCGTGCGACGCGTCGGCAGACACCTTCCAGACCAGCTTTTCCTGCGCCGTTTCGACGTCGTTCGCGAGCGACGAGGGCCGGTAAAACATCTTGATGCGGGTGCGGAAGGCGAAGCGCAGCCGGTTGTCCGCGTCCGGCTGTACCGTCGGCACTTCGAGCACATTCAGCCAGAACACCGATTCACGGTCGATGGGCAACTGCGCCTGCATGTTCGTAATGCGCAGCACGGCACCCCTCCCCGCCTCGACGCGCACCAGTGCCGGCGCAACCACGAACGGCGTGCGCATCTGTTCGGGCGGAACGTCGGCGCGACCGTCGTCGATCCAGCTCTGCGCGAGTACCGGTTCGGAGCCGGAATTTTCCATCCGGACCGTCACGTCGCGAGCGTGCTCGGGAAAAATCACCCGGGTACCGTCCAGCAAAAGCGCCGCCTGCGCCAGCGTGGCGCAGGCGGCCCACGCCATGACACCGGCCACGACTTGTAAATAAGGATAACGAATTGACAAGGTCATGACGTGGAACTGGAAATGCACCGATCAGTGGTAAGCGAGCATATAGCGGATGAACGAGTTGCCCGAACCGGTCTTGATCGCATCCGGCGCGGCCGTCGACACGTACGACGCCGTATAGGTCAGGGTCGCGGCGTTGTTCGCGACGGTCGCTACCTGAGCATCCGCGATGTTCTGCGGCTTGCCGAGCGTGATCTTGCCGGCCTTTCCGTTACCCGCGTCGCTGATCTGGATCTCGACGCCTTCCGCCGGCTTGGTGCCGATGAGCTTCAGGTTGCCGGTCGCCGGATTGATGTTGACCGACACCGGGTCGAAATCGATCACGACCTTCGTGCCGTCGGCACAGCCCGTATTGCCGCCGATAGCCAGGCTGAACGTGACGGGCGTCGACACCGCACCGATCTTGTCGAAGGTGCTCGGCTTGATGCGGTCGCCGAGTTGCACTTCTTTCCGGTTGCCGGCCCCGGGCGCCTCGCCATTGATGTTGCAGGTGACGTCGGAGATGCTGCCGTAGAAATCGAGCTGGCCGTCGAATGCGTGGGAAACCGACGGCACCAGTGCGACACTCGCGATACCCGCTGCAACGCAACCCCGAAGCAGATTCATTTTCATCGTTGAAATCCTCTAAAAATGGACGATTCTTCTCGGAACAGACCGATCGACACGCGGGCATTCAACCCTTCCGCCGACTGCCCGCGATACGGATCGGATCGCCTTATTCCGGATGATTCCATCCGAAAAAATGACGACCGCACCATTCTATTTACCCAAACGATTTCCCGATATCGTACGAGTAAGAAATATCGGATCCATTTATCGATTCAGAAGAAATTCGAATGATTGCACCGAGTCGATAGCCGCGTGCGCCGGCGTAGTCGCGACCATCCGCGCATGCGGGCCGGATCACCGCACGGCTCTTGAATCGGTTTCCAACAGCGGCGCGAAATGCGTTCCGGTCGGTACGTCCATCGCAGATCACACAAAGCCATCAAAAAATCATCGAAATCATTCAAAAAAGACCATGATTAATTATCTCTAAAATAGATTAATCAATAACGTCCTATTGATGCAAATCGAAAATTTGACAAATCGTATGTTCGAGCGCGCCGCACCTCGCTCATCTTCACCGATGAATTAAATGTGCATGTCGAACATTGGCAATCGGAATTCGCGTTTCATACCGGGGCATCATTGCGAGCCCGCATTTCGTGGAGCGATCGCATCGATCGCAGACATTGTTGCGAACGTGTCCCAAGCGTATCGTTCCGGCCGAAGCCCGGCCGACATTCACCGCTCGGCGCCCGCCAACGGACGCAGCACGCAAAAAAACGCCCGCTGCAAGCAGCGGGCGCGAATCCCAGTCAAGGAGGTGTCACACGAACTACGGGTTCAGATTAAGGAAATCTCCCGTAACGGACAACGAATCGATTTCAATATCGATATGACGGGACACGCTCACGCCGGCACCTCCCGGGTCGAGCCGCGGATGCCGCCGCCCGACGCGATGCCGAGGATATCGACCCGCGCGATCGTCCGGTTCCCCGCATACGGCCGGGTGGCGGCGACCGCGGCCTCGCTCAGGCCGGCTGCTGTTGCGTGGCGCAGTGGATGCCGCCGCCGCCCGCGGCGATGCCGTCGATATTCAGTTGAATGACGTCACGACCGGGAAACAGGTCGACGAGCATGTCCCGCGTATTGCGGTCGGTCCGGCTGTCGCCGAACTCCGGCGAGATCACCGCGCGGTTGCACACGTAGAAGTTGGTGTAGCCGGCCGCGAACTCCGCGTTCTCGTATTTGTGCCGGACGGTTTTCGGGCCCGGCAGCACGACGACCTTCAACGGGCGGCCCTTCGCGTCGGTGGATTTCCTCAGTATCTCCAGATGCCGCCGCGTCACCGCGTGGTCGTACGAGGCCGGGTCCGTGTCGAGCCCGGCCACCACAACCCCCGGACTCGTGAAGCGCGCGTAGAAGTCGGTATGCCCGTCGGTGATGTCCTTGCCCGCGATGCCGGGCAACCAGATGATCTTCTTCAGCCCAAGCAGTCGGCTCAGCTCCGCCTCGCACTGTGCCTGGCTGACGCCCGGATTGCGGTTCGAATTGAGCACGCAGCTACGTGTGATGATCGCCGTCCCTTCACCGTCCACCTCGATGCCGCCGCCTTCCAGCACCAGCCGCGTATCGAGCAGCCGCGCACCGGCGCGCTCGGCCACGAAAGGCGCGACTTCCGCGTCCTGGTCATGCTCCTGCTTGTTGCCCCAACCGTTGAAATTGAAGCTCACGCCGCCGAGTTGGCCCGACGCATTCTTCACGAACACGGGCCCCGTGTCCCGCATCCACAGATCGTCGACCGGATGCTGGACGAGCTCGACCGATGTGCCGCACAGGCGCGACGCGATCGCGTAGTCCTGTTCCCGTACCAGCATCTTGAGCGGCTCGTGCGCGGCGATCGCCTTCGCGACCGCGGCGAGGTTCTCGCGCACCACGGGCAAGAGCCGCGCGCCCCAGATGTCCTCGCTCGGGCCGAACGCCATCCAGGTCGCCGTGTGTTGCGCGCCCTCGTCCGGCATCTGCCAGGTTGCACCCTGCTGCGCATGCGCGGAGCGGCCGGGCAACCCGCCCAGCGCACTCGCGGCCAGCGCCGCGGCCGATACGGACAGGCCGCGTTTCAACAGTTGACGTCTCGTTGTCATGTCATTCCTCTTTCGCTTGCCGGTTGCTCCAATGGTTTCATGGTGTGCCGTCACGGTCGCGCCGTCTTGAAGCCGAGCCAGGTTCGACCTTCGACGCGCATTGCGGCCGGCGATTCGGCGATCGGTGTAAACAGCGTGTGCCGCGTCGACTCGTCCGGATAGATGCCCGGATCGCGAACCAGCGCCGGGTCCATCAGCTTCAGCGCGCCCTGGTTCGCATTCGCGTAGCGCGTCGAATTCGAGATCTTCGCGATCACGTCCGGGCGCAGGATGTAGTTGATGAACGCATGCGCGTTGTCCGGATGTTTCGCGGATGCCGGCATGACCATCGCATCGAACCACATCAGGCTGCCGATGCGCGGGATGTCGTACACGATGTCGCGCTTCGGATCGCGTGCCTTCGCCTTCTGCGCGGCCAGGTTGATCGCGCCCGAGAAGCCGATCGTCACGCACAGCTCGCCGTCGATCAGCTCGTTGGCATCGGACGATCCGACGAACTGGCGGATGAACGGCCGGACCTTCATCAGCATCGCCTGCGCGGCCGCATAGTCCTGCGCGGACGGGTGCATCGGATCGCGGCCGATGTAGCGCAGCGCCAGCGGCAGCACCGTGCTCGCGGAGTCCTGCAGGCCCAGCCCGCACTGCGCGGCGACACGCGCCGCGATCGCCGGGTTGAACAGCAGTTCCAGGCTGTCGGCCGGCATGTCCTTGCCGAGGATCGCGCGCACTTTGGCTCGGTCGTAGCCGACGCCCACGGTGCCCCACATGTACGGCACGCCGTACTCGTTGCCGGGATCGGATTGCGCCATCTGCTTCAGCAGCGACGGATCGAGATACTTCAGGTTCGGCAACCGGCTCTTGTCGAGCTTGCGAAATACACCGGCCTGGATCTGCCTGGCCATGAAGTCGTTGGTCGGCCACACGAGGTCGTAGCCGCTGTTGCCGGTCAGCAGTTTCGATTGCAGCGTCTCGTCGCTGTCGTATGCGTCGTAGCGCACCTTGATGCCGGTTTCCTTCTCGAACGCGGACACGGTATCCGGCGCGAAGTAATTGCTCCAGTTGTACAGGTTCAGCACCTTCTCCTCGTCGGCCCAGGCCGTTCCGGCCAGCATGCACAGCGCGAGGCCCGGCACCGCGAAGCGGAGCCATCCTTTGCGTTTCATCGGGAATCCCTCAACGGTAACAGGAAGACACACCGTCGCTGGTGAGCAAGGTGCGATACATCTCCGGGCGGCGATCGCGGAAAAAACCCCACGATTGCCGGTCGGCGCGAATCGCGTCGAGGTCGAATGTGTGCACGAGCACAGCTTCGTCGGTGCGGTTCGCCTCGGCCCGCTTCTCACCGGTGTGATCCGCGATGAAGCTCGACCCGTAGAACACGCCCGTGAGCCCCTGCTGCTGCGGATTGCCGTTGCCGAAGCCCACTTCGCGGCCGATCCGGTTGGCCACCACCACCGGCACCATGTTGGCCGCCGCATGGCCCTGCATCGTGCGCTGCCAGTGACCGGCCGAATCGAACTCGCTGCTGAACGGCTCCGAGCCGATGATGGTCGGAAAACACAGGATCTCGGCGCCCATCAGTGCGAGGCAGCGCGCCGTCTCCGGATACCACTGGTCCCAGCAGATGCCGATGCCGATCCGGCCGAAGCGCGTGTCCCACACCTTGAATCCGGTGTCGCCGGGCGTGAAATAGAACTTTTCCGTATAGCCCGGCCCGTCCGGGATATGTGTCTTGCGGTAGACGCCAAGCACGCGTCCGTCGGCATCCGCCACGGCGATCGAGTTGTACGCGGAATTGCCCGCGCGCTCGAAGAAGCCGATCGGCAACACGATGCCGAGTTCGCCGGCAAGCGCCGCGAAACGGGCGATCTGCACGTTGCCTTCGAACGGCTGCGCGAGTTCGAGATGACGCACGTTCTGGTCGAGGCAAAAGTACGGCACCGCGAACAGCTCCGGGCACAGCACGAGATTCGCGCCCTGCGCGGCCGCCGCACGGATCAGGCGCTCCGCGGTGGCCATGTTGTCTTCCGTATTCCAGCTGCCCGACGCCATCTGGACGGCAGCGACGGTGATGTGTTTGGTCGGCATTGCGACTGCTCCTCGGTGGGACCGAAAACCGCTGGTGGGGCGTCGCTCAGTTCGCGACGGACGGCTGCTGTTGCGTCGAACAGTGGATGCTGCCTCCGCCGATCGACAACGTCGGAATCGGCACCATCTCCACGTTGCGCCCCGGGAACGCACGACCGAATACCTCGCGCGCGGCCTGATCCTGCTCGACGCCGAACGCGGGCACGATCACCGCGCCGTTCACCAGAATGTAGTTCGCATAGCAATCGCAATAGCGCTCTGAGCCGAAACGTTCGCTGACGATCGGCGACGGCAGATCGAGCAGCTCGAAGCGACGCCCCGCCGCATCGGTCGCGAGTTCCAGCGCGCGGCGGTTTTCGCGCATCACGCGGAAATAGTCGCCCTGCTCCGGCAGCGCGGCCTGACACAGCATCCGGCCGGGTGCGATGAACGACGCGATGCCGTCCACGTGCCCGTTCGTCTCCACTTCGTCGGGATTGCCCGGCAGCCAGACGATCTTCTCGATACCCAGCATGCGCCGGAGCTCCGCCTCGATCTCCGCGCGGCTCAGGTGCGGATTGCGATTGGGATGCAGCAGGCAGCTCTCGGTGGTGACCAGCGTGCCCTGTCCGTCGACGTAGAACGAACCGCCCTCCAGCACCATGTGCGAATTGAAGATCTCCGCGCCGGCCGAGCGCGCGATGTCCTGCCCGGCCTGCTGGCAGCCGTCGTACGGCTGGTACTTCTCGCCCCAGCAGTTGAAGCGGAAGACGGCCGCACCGAGCCCGCGCTGCTCGCTGACGAGGAAGATCGGCCCGCAATCGCGCAGCCAGTTGTCCTCGGCCGCACCCGGCAGCACGTCGACGCTGGCGCCCAGCAGTTCGCGCGCGGCGTCGGCGCGGCTGTGGTGCACGGCCACCACGCAGCGCTGGTAGCGGGCGATCGTCCGCGCGACCAGCGCGAATTCGCGGCAAACCTGCGCGTAATGAATTCCCCACAGGTTCTCGCGACCTTCGAGAACCGGCCATCCGAGCCACGTGGCGTGCATGGATTCCCATTCGGCGGGCATCCGGTAACCGCGCTGGCGAGCATCAAAGCGACCCATCGATCAGCCTCCGTTGTGATTGATGGCCGATTGTGCGGCAGGTTAAACTTGACGAATATTGATATTTTTTGACCAAATTAATCAATTCTTCTCATATCTAGATGCAACGTGTTCCATCCCTTAAACTACTGACCGGTTTCGAAGCAGCGGCCCGGCTGGGCAATTTCTCGCGCGCGGCCGACGAGCTGCACCTGTCGCAATCGGCGATCAGCCATCAGATCCAGCAGCTCGAGGCGCAACTCGGGCAGCCGCTGTTCCGCCGGCGCGGCCGCGGCGTCGAACTGACCATTGCCGGCGAGGTCCTGCAGCGCAGCGTGCAGCGCGCGATGGAGACGTTGCGCGGCGGGCTCGACCGCATCGCGACCTATCTGAACCCGGGGCTCGTCGTGCTGGTGTGTCCCGCGGCGTTGCTGCACGGCTGGCTGCAGCCGCGCCTCGAACAGTTGCAACGGATCGTGCCGGACCTGTGCCCGCTGCTGTCGACCGACGAAACGGCGCGCTATGTCGACGAGATAGACGTCGACATGACGATCGGCTCGCGGCCGATGCTGCAGCCGGGCCTGCTGGATATTCCGTTCATGCGGGACGAGTGGGTGACGGTTTGCGCGACGCCGCTGGCGGAGCAGCTCGAACGCGTGCCGCGCGACGAGCACCCGCGGCATGCAGCACTCATCTGCCTCGAAGCCAGCCTGACCGACGAGCGCATGGCGACGGTGTTTCGCGAGCGGCTGTCGGCGTTCCGGATGCACGCGATCTACGACGATCAGCGGCTCGTGCTGGACGCCGTGCTGCGCGGCCGCGGCATCGCGTGCCTGCCGCGCCTCGTCGCGCAGGCCGACATCGACCAGCGCACGCTGACCGTGCTCGCCGACTACCCGCGCCTGCCCGGCACCACGTGGTGGCTGTCGCGCATCGACGGCCCGTCGCGCGCGCCGATCGTCGAGCGGATGTTCGAATGGCTGGTCGAGCAAGGCAGGCTGTCGAGCCCGTCCGATCCGCCGCCGTCGTGATCGAACGCCGCAAAAAAAACGTCCCGCCGGCTGGCGGGACGTTCGTCATGATGCCGATGCGCGCGGTGCGCAACCTGTCACGGTTCGTTGCGCAGGTACCCTTCCTTGCTCGGATCGCGCATCCGCCACGACACGATCAGCGAGATCGCGCACAGCACCGTCACGTACCAATAAAAGGTTTCCTCGCTGCCGATCGACTTGAACCACAGCGCGACATACTCGGCCGAGCCGCCAAAGATCGCGTTCGCGACCGCGTACGACAGGCCGACGCCCATCGCGCGCACTTCCGGCGGGAACATCTCGGCCTTGATGAGGCCGCTGATCGACGTGTAGAAGCTGACGATCGCCAGCGCGACCGTGATCAGCACGAACGCTGCGACCGGGCTCGTCACGTCCTTCAGCGCATGCATCAGCGGCACCGTGCCGATCACCGCGAACGAGCCGAACAGGATCATCGACGTGCGGCGGCCGATCTTGTCGGACAGTGCGCCGAACACCGGCTGCATCAGCATGTAGACGAGCAGCGCGACGGTCATCACGTTGCTGGCCGTCTTCGCGTGCATGCCGGCCGTGTTCACGAGGTACTTCTGCATGTACGTCGTGAACGTGTAGAAGATCAGCGAGCCGCCGGCCGTGAAGCCGACCACCGTGAAGAACGCGCCCTTGTGCCGCCACACGCCGCGGATCGTGCCGGCATCCTTCTTGTCGCGCGATGCGCTCGTCGACGTCTCGTCGAGCGATTTCCGCAGGTACAGCGAGATCAGCGCGGCCGCCGCGCCGACGACGAACGGAATGCGCCAGCCCCACGCCTTCAGTTCGTCGGTCGACAGCGTCTGCTGCAGGATCACGAGCACGAGCAGCGCGCACAACTGGCCGCCGATCAGCGTCACGTACTGGAACGACGCGAAGAAGCCGCGCCGGCCCTTCAGCGCGACCTCGCTCATGTAGGTCGCGCTCGTGCCGTATTCGCCGCCCACCGACAGGCCCTGAAACAGGCGCGCGACCAGCAGCAGCGCCGGCGCGAGCGCGCCGATCTGCGCGTAGGTCGGCAGCACCGCGATTACGAGCGAGCCGCCGCACATCATCAGCACCGAGATCATCATCGCGGCGCGGCGCCCGTGACGGTCGGCGATGCGGCCGAACAGCCAGCCGCCGATCGGACGCATCAGGAAGCCGGCCGCGAACACGCCGGCCGTGTTCAGCAGCTGCGTCGTCGTGTTGCCGCTCGGGAAGAACGCCGGCGCGAAGTACAGCGCGCAGAACGAGTAGATGTAGAAGTCGAACCACTCGACGAGGTTGCCCGATGAGGCGCCGACGATGGCGAACACGCGCCGCCGGGTGTCGTGCGCGGACAGCGCAGCTTGGTCGGTCTGGACGTCCATGGATTGGTCTGTTCCTTTTAATGCTTTCTGGGCGAGACGGCTTGGGGCCGCCGCGTGCGGTCGCACGTGGCACCGGTTCCGGCGGCACGACGCTACGGGATTTTAGCGAAATGTAAAGTAACAGGCTTTCCGGGTTCGTCCGGATGTAGAAGATTTTTCTCCCGCCGCGCGTTCGTCATATGAAAACGCCAGCCCGCAGGCTGGCGTCCGATGCAAACTATTCGAAAGCGACGCTCACACGCGCACCTCCGGCGGCACGTAGCGGCACTCGTAGCGCTTGCGCACGGTGCCGGCCTCGTCGACGCTTTCCAGGTACACGTCGAACTGCCAGAGCCGCGCCATGTGCTTGAGCACCTCGTCGCTGTCGTTCGACAGGTGGCGGTTGTCGGTCATGAAGTGGCGCAGCGTGAGGCTGCGGTCGCCGCGCGTGTTCACCGCCCAAACCTGGATGTTCGGTTCGCGGTGATGGATGTCGTACTGCCGCGACAACGCCTGCCGCACGTACTGGTAGCCGGAATCGTCGTGGATCGCCGACACCTCGAGCGAATCGCGCATGTCGTCGTCGAGCACCGAGAAGAGCCGCATCTCGCGGATCAGGTTCGGCGACAGGTACTGTGCGATGAAGCTTTCATCCTTGAAGTTGCGCATCGCGTAATGCATCGCCGGCAGCCACGGGGTGCCCGCGATCTCCGGAAACCACTTGTAGTCCTCCTCCGTCGGCGCTTCGCAGATCCGCCGGATGTCGCTCATCATCGAGAAACCGAGCGCATACGGGTTGATCCCGCTGTAGTACGGCTTCGTGACGGGCGGCTGGTAGACCACGTTGCTGTGCGAATGCAGGAACTCCATCATGAAGCTGTCTTCCAGCTTGCCCTGGTTGTACAGCGTGTTCAGCAGCGTGTAGTGCCAGAACGTCGCCCAGCCTTCGTTCATCACCTGCGTCTGCCGCTGCGGGTAGAAATACTGGCCGATCTTGCGCACGATGCGGATCACTTCCCGCTCCCACGGCTCCAGCAGCGGCGCGTTCTTCTCCGCGAAATACAGCAGGTTCTCCTGCGGCTCGGGCGGATAGCGGTCTTCCTGCTCCTCCATCAGCTCGGGTTTCTTGCCCGGCAGCGTGCGCCACAGTTCGTTCACCTGCGACTGCAGGTACGCTTCCCGCTCGCGCCGCAGCGCCGCTTCCTTCGACAGCGACGGCTTCTGCGGCCGCTTGTAGCGGTCGACGCCGTAGTTCATCAGCGCATGGCACGAATCGAGCAGTTCCTCGACGCGATCGAGCCCGTAGCGCTCCTCGCATTCCGCGACGTAGTTCTTCGCGTACACGAGATAGTCGATGATCGCGTGCGCGTCGGTCCACAGCCGGAACAGGTAGTTGCCCTTGAAGAACGAGTTGTGCCCGTACGCCGCGTGCGCGATGACGAGCGCCTGCATCGTCATCGTGTTCTCTTCCATCAGATACGCGATGCACGGATTCGAATTGATGACGATTTCGTACGCGAGGCCCATCTGGCCTCGGCGGTAGCTCTTCTCGGTGGAAAGGAAGTGCTTGCCGAACGACCAGTGGCGGTAGTTGACGGGCATCCCGACCGACGCATACGCGTCCATCATCTGTTCGGCGCTGATCAGTTCGAGCTGGATCGGGTAGATGTCGAGCTCGTATTGTTCGGCGACCTGCGAGATGTGCGTGTCGTATTCCTCGAGCAGTTCGAACGTCCAGTCGGACGGGCACGGCAGCGGCTTGCGTTCGGCAACGTTCATACGCGCTTCCTTTTGCCCGGAACCGGGCAAGTCGGCGGCCGGCGGCGGCGGTTCGGCCTGCGCGCGTTGCTGCGATGCGGCAGGGCCGGCCGTGTCGTCGCCGGAGGGGCGCGGCTCGTAGCCGCGCGACTCGTTGTGCAGATGGCGGGTCGTCATGACGTTTCCACCTGCTTTTCGAACAATTCGCGAAACACCGGGTAAATGTCGGCAGCCGATTCCACTTTTTTCATCGCGAGATGCGGTTGCGACAGTGCCAGTTGCGCGTATTCCAGCCACAAATTCTGCTCTTCCGGCGCGACCTGGATATACGCGAAGTAACGCGTCTTCGTGAGGATATCCTCTTCCAGGATTTTGCGACACTTGGGCGAATCGTCGGTCCAGTTGTCGCCGTCGGACGCCTGAGCGCCGTAGATGTTCCATTCGGTCGGCGAGTAGCGCTCGTTCTGCACCTTGCGCATCAGTTCGAGCGCGCTCGACACGACCGTGCCGCCGCTCTCGGTCGAATGGAAGAAGGTATCCTCGTCGACTTCCTCGGCGCGCGTATGGTGACGGATGAACACGACCTCGATGCGCTCGTAGTTGCGCTTGAGGAACAGGTAAAGCAGGATGAAGAAGCGCTTCGCGAGATCCTTGCGCTGCTCGTCCATCGAGCCCGACACGTCCATCAGGCAGAACATCACGGCCTGGCTCGACGGCTGCGGCTGCTTCACGCGGTTGATGTAGCGCAGGTCGAACGGATCGATGAACGGAATCCGCCAGATGCGCCCCTTCAGGTGATGGATCTCGGCCTCGAGCGTCGCGATTTCCGCGCGGCGGTCTTCCGGATCGCTCTTCATCGCCTCGAGCTGGGCCTCGAGTTCGCGCAACTCGTTGACGAGCGGCGAGCCGAGCGCGATGCGCCGGCCGAGCGCGCTGCGCAGCGAGCGCACGACGTCGATGTTGTTCGGCGTGCCTTCCGCCGACCAGCCCGCGCGCACGTTCTTCCAGCTCGGCACCGTCAGCAGGTGCGTCTTCACGAGGCGCGGCAGTTCGAGATCGTCGAAGAAATACTGCATGAACTCGTCGCGCGACAGCTCGAACACGAAGTCGTCCTGCCCTTCGCCCTCGTTGCTCGCCTGACTGCCGCCGCCGCCCGAACCGCCCTGCGGACGCGGGATCTTGTCGCCGCGCACGTAGTCCTCGTTGCCGGGATGCACGTATTCACGACGCCCGCCCGGCCCGTGCCGGAAATTCGGCTCCGCGATGTCCTTGCGCGGAATCGTGATGCTCTGCGTGCTCTGGATATCCTTGATGCTACGGTCGCGCACCGCGTCGGACACGGCACGACGAATGTAGTTCTTGACGCGACGCAGAAAGCGTTCGCGGTTGGCGATGCTCTTGTTCTTGCCGGCCAGCCTGCGGTCGATGATTTGATGAAGCACTGCCGGTCTCCCGCTCGAAAGTCGATATGCCGGGACGCTCGCCGCACATGCCGTCTCCCGTCATGCGGGCGGCGTCCCTGAAAGCGCCCGTGCGGACTCGCCGCACGGGCTCGGTACCGCGCGCGTCATGACGACTTGCGCACGCGCAGGTACCAGTCGCAAAGCAGCCTCACCTGCTTCGGCGTATAGCCCTTCGCGACCATCCGGTTTACAAAGTCCTCATGCTTGCGCTGCTCTTCCGCCGACCCCTTTGCGTTGAACGAAATCACCGGCAACAGTTCCTCGGTGTTCGAGAACATCTTCTTCTCGATCACGACGCGCAACTTCTCGTAGCTCGTCCACACGGGATTCTTGCCGGCATTCGCCGCCCGCGCACGCAACACGAAGTTCACGATCTCGTTGCGGTAATCCTTCGGATTGCTGATGCCGGCCGGCTTCTCGATCTTCTCCAGCTCCGCGTTCAGCGCGGCGCGATCGAAGCTCTCGCCCGTGTCGTGATCGCGGAATTCCTGGTCCTGGATCCAGAAGTCGGCATACGTGACATAGCGGTCGAAGATGTTCTGGCCGTACTCCGAATACGACTCGAGGTAGGCGGTCTGGATCTCCTTGCCGATGAAATCCGCGTAGCGCGACGCGAGCACGTCCTTCACGAAGGACAGGTACTTCTGCTCGGTTTCCGGCGGGAACTGCTCGCGTTCGATCTGCTGTTCGAGCACGTACATCAGGTGCACGGGGTTGGCCGCGACCTCGCTCGAATCGAAGTTGAACACGCGCGACAGGATCTTGAACGCGAAGCGTGTAGACACGCCAGTCATCCCTTCGTCGACGCCCGCGTAGTCGCGATATTCCTGGTACGACTTCGCCTTCGGATCGGTGTCCTTCAGGTTTTCGCCGTCGTACACCTGCATCTTCGAGAACAGGCTCGAATTCTCCGGCTCGTGCAGGCGCGACAGCACCGAGAACTGCGACATCATCTTCAGCGTGCCCGGCGCGCATACGGCCTCGGCGAGCGACGAGTTGCGGATCAGCTTCTCGTAGATCTTGGTTTCTTCCGACACGCGCAGGCAGTACGGCACCTTCACGACGAAGATCCGGTCGAGCAGTGCCTCGTTGTTGCGGTTGTTGCGGAACGCCTTCCACTCCGATTCGTTCGAGTGCGCGAGGATGATCCCGTCGAACGGAATCGCGCCGAAGCCCTCGGTGCCCTTGAAGTTGCCTTCCTGCGTGGCGGTCAGCAGCGGGTGCAGCACCTTGATCGGCGCCTTGAACATTTCGACGAACTCGAGCAGGCCCTGGTTCGCGAGGCACAGGCCGCCCGAGTAGCTGTATGCGTCGGCGTCGTCCTGCGCATACTGCTCGAGCTTGCGGATGTCGACCTTGCCGACCAGCGACGAGATGTCCTGGTTGTTCTCGTCACCCGGCTCCGTCTTCGCAATGCCGATCTGCCGCAGGATCGACGGATAACGACGCACGACGCGGAACTGGCGGATGTCGCCGTTGTATTCGTGCAGGCGCTTGACGGCCCACGGACTCAGGATGCTCTTCAGGTAGCGGCGCGGAATGCCGTACTGTTCCTCAAGGATCGGGCCGTCTTCGTCGTAGTCGAACAGCCCGAGCGGCGATTCGTTGACGGGCGAGCCCTTCAGCGCATAGAACGGCACGCGCTCCATCAGTTGCTTCAGACGCTCGGCGATCGACGACTTGCCGCCGCCCACCGGACCGAGCAGGTAGAGGATCTGCTTCTTCTCTTCGAGCCCTTGCGCGGCGTGGCGGAAATACGCGACCACCTGCTCGATCACTTCCTCCATTCCGTAGAACTCACGGAATGCGGGATAGACCTTGATGACCTTGTTCGCGAAGATCCGCGACAGGCGCGGCTCGTTGCGGGTATCGATGTGTTCAGGTTCCCCGATTGCTGCCAGCATGCGTTCACCAGCCGTCGCGTACGCGGATGGATCGTTCTTGCAGAGCGCGAGATACTCCTCCAGCGAGAGCTCTTCCTCTCGCATTTTTTCGAAGCGGTTCGCGAAGCTGCTGTAAATATCCATGCTACCTCCCTCGCCTGAGTCTGAAGACGTGCCTGCCTTCGTACGACTGCGCAGAAGCAAGCGCGTTCGAATTCATCCTAAACCCATTCTAATTTTTTTTCACGAACTCTTCGTATGAAGTTCGTCATTCTCGACAACACCGGTTGGACAACGCATTTCGTCGTTTTACAATCGACCTCCCGCGCCGCAGAAACTGCATCCATCGCGTCTCGTCGAACAACGGAACGTCTTGTGCGTTGGACACGTCCGACGTCGTCGCGCCCCCCTTCATCCCTATACGTTCGAGCCGTCGTTTACGACGACACGCCGCGCGCACCGTTACAAATTTTCTTGCCGTGCCCCTTACGGAGATACCCGTACGACGGATGCGGGAACACGACGCGCACCGTTGCGCGTATTGCGCGCATCCGTCGGTGCGGGTCGCGCGATGCATGCGACGATGCACGACCGTTCATGCACGCTGTCACATTTTGTCTGCCGCCGAAACAACGACGCCCGCAGGTCGCGGGCGTCGTTCGTCACCAAATGGGGATAGATGCGCGGCGCGCGCGAATCAGAAGGTCTCCCAGTCGTCGGCGCCGGCAGCGGCAGCGACCGGTGCCGCTGCCGGCGTTGCAGATGCTGTTGCGGGCTTGCGTGCCGGCATCGCCGCAGCCATGCGCTTCGGCGGTGCATCGCGATCGTCGCGTGCGGCAGCCTGTTGCGCGGGCACGGCAACCGCAGCCGCGGGTGCGCGCGACGCTTGACGCGCCGCGCCCGGCGCAACGGCGCCCGGGCGGGCGCCTTCGTCGTCGAGCTGGAACACCGACGCCGTTTCACGCAGGCGCGCGGCCTGCTCATCGAGCGACTGCGCAGCGGCCGCGGCCTCCTCGACGAGCGCCGCATTCTGCTGCGTGACCTCGTCCATCTGCGCAACCGCGCGCGCCACCTGGTCGATCCCGCCGCTCTGCTCCTCCGACGCCGCGGCGATTTCGCCCATGATGTCCGTCACGCGCTGCACCGCACCGATCACGTCGCTCATCGTGCGCCCGGCTTCGTCGACCAGCGTGGAACCCGACCGGATGCGCTCCACCGACGCGTCGATCAGCGCCTTGATCTCCTTGGCCGCGGCCGACGAACGTTGTGCGAGGCTGCGCACCTCGCCCGCGACGACCGCGAAGCCGCGGCCCTCTTCGCCCGCGCGGGCGGCCTCGACGGCCGCATTCAGCGCAAGAATGTTGGTCTGGAACGCGATTCCCTCGATGATCGCGATAATGTCCGCGATCTTGGCCGAGCTGTCGTTGATCTCGCCCATCGTGCCGACCACCTGGCCGACCACCGTATTGCCCTTGTTTGCAATCTCCGACGCATTCGCGGCCAGCGCACTTGCCTGGCGTGCATTGTCCGCGTTCTGTTTCACGGTGCCGGTCAGCTGTTCCATGCTCGACGCGGTTTCCTGCAGCGCAGCGGCCTGTTCCTCGGTGCGCGACGACAGGTCGATGTTGCCGGCCGCGATCTGGCGGGCCGCCGTTGCGATCGACTCGCTGCCGCCGCGCACGGTGCGAACCGTGTCGACGAGCCCCCGCTGCATCTTCGCGAGACCGTCGAGAAGCTGGCCCATCTCGTCGCGCCGGTGCACGACGATCGGCCGGCGCAGGTCGCCTGCGGAGATCGCGTCGAAATGCGCGAGCGCGTCCGCGATCGGGCGACCGATCGCGCGGCTCAGCGTCAGCCACGACAGCAGCGCGGCGCCGATGCCGGCCGCGAGCGCGACGATCGACAGCACGCGCAGTGTGTCGAACACCGATTGCGCGTGATCGAAGCCCACCTTCGCAGCGGTGAACTGGAAGTTGCGAAGTGCCTCGCTCGCCACCGCGAGGTCGTTGTAGCGTGCCTGGAGCTGCTTCGCGCCGTCGCCGATGCGATCGCGCTGGTCGGACCCGACGATGCTCGCGAACTCGTCGCAATTGCGTTGCAGCGCCTGCCGCTTTGCGGCGACATCCTGCGCCAGGCGATCCTCCTCCGCGTCGCGCGGCAGCGCGAGATACTTCTGCCACCACGCGTCGGACTGCACGCGCATCCCGCGGCTGCGCTCGATGGCCGCCGCCGAGTCGGGCGTGCCGGACAGCAGCGCCGCGCGGTCGAGCGCGAGGCGCTCGCGCGCGGCGAACATTTCCGCGACCGCCACGTCGACCGCGCTCGGCATCTGGTTCGTGAAAATCTCGCCCGTCGAATCGTTCGCACGCGTCATCCCGTACAGCCCGAGCACGCCGGTTACGCCCAGCAGCACCGCCAGAAACGCCATCGTCAAACCGATGCGCGCACGAATCGTCAGATTCCTGAAGACCATTATCCTTCCTGTGTTGCGTCGTCATGAACGGGCCGGGCCCGTTGGCTCGAAGCATTGCTTCACTTGGTGCATTTACGACCGCACGCCGCACAACTTGATGGTTTTCAAGTCATTTTTTCGAATTATTTGTCAGATTATTACAGATGACTAAACAATTGACGCGAAATCCGGTGGGTTCGACAAACAGGAGAGGACCAGGCCTGCGGGGCGCCGGCCAGTGGCAGGAGGCACGGCCGGCCGTCTCGTGCGACGGGCCGGCCGTGATGCGCAATCGGGGATCCGGAATCGGGCCCTATTCGGCCAGTTCCGCGAGCGTCGGAATCGACGGCTGCGCGCCCGCTCGCGTGACCGACAGCGCCGCCGCGCGTTGCGCGAAGCGGATGGCCGTGTCGACGTCCGCGCCGGCCGCGATCCGCGCGGAAAAACCGCCGATGAAGGTATCGCCGGCCGCCGTCGTGTCGACGGCCTGCACGGCCGGCGCCGGATAATGCCGCGCGATGCCGTCGGCCGTCAGCGCGAGCACGCCGCGCGCACCGAGCGTCACCAGCACGTTGCGCGCGCCGCCGGCTTGCAGCGCACGCGCGGCGGCTTCGGCATCGGCCGGATCGCGCACCGGCAGCGCGGTCAGCGCGGCCGCCTCGACCTCGTTCGGGATCAGGTAATCGACCAGCGGCAGCCAGCCGTCCGGCAGCGGCGCGACGGCCGGGGCCGGATTGAGCACCACCGTGCGGCCGAGCCGCCGCCCGGCCGACAGCGCCGCGAACACCGCGTCGGGCGGTGTCTCAAGCTGGCAGATCAGCACGTCGGCCGACGCCAGCGCGGCTTCGTGCCGCGCGATCGTATCGGTCGTGACCTCGCCGTTGCCGCCCGCGACGATCACGATGGCGTTCTGGCTCGCATCGTCGACGACGATCAGCGCGACCCCGGTCGACGCCGACGCACTCGTCGCGAGCCCCGTGCAGTCGATGCCCTCGGCTTCGAGGCCCGCGCGCAGCGCGGTGCCGTGCGCATCCGCGCCGACGCAGCCGATCATCGCGACCTGTGCGCCGAGCCGAGCGGCGGCGACGGCCTGGTTGCCGCCCTTGCCGCCCGCCGCCTGCGCGAACGCGTGCCCGGCGAGCGTTTCGCCCGGCAGCGGCAGCCGTGGCGCACGCACGACGAGATCCATGTTCAGGCTGCCGACCACCGTCACGCGGCCGGCGCCCACAGCGGGCGCCGTCATGCGCGACCGCCGGATGCAGCCGGCTCGCGGTAGACCGCCGTCGATTCGCGCAGCACGAGGCGCGGCGACACTACGCGACGGCGGCTCGGCACGGCCGTCGAGCCGCCGCCGATCCGCTCGATCAGCGTCTGCGCGGCCATTTCGCCGAGCGCGCGCACCGATTGGCCGACCGTCGACAGCGCCGGATACGTGTAGCGGGAAAATTCGATGTCGTCGAAACCGATGATCGAGCAGTCGTCGGGCACGCGCATTCCGCGCTCGGCCGCCGCGCGCAGTGCGCCGACGCCCATCAGGTCGTTGCCCGCGAAGATCGCGCTCGGCCGCACCGATTCGAACAGCCGCGACGCCGCGTGATAACCGCCGAGGCACGAGAAATCGCTTTCCGCGATCGCACCCGGCACGATGTCGACCCCGCGCTCGGCCATCGCGCGGATGAAGCCATGCACGCGCATCGCGCTGACGGCCGTGTCGGTCGGCCCGGTGATGCAGCCGATCTTCGCGTGCCCGAGTTCGAGCAGGTGGCGCGTCGCCAGGTACGCGCCGCGCTCGTGGTCGATCTGGACGAGATCGGCCGCGAGCCCCTCGATGTTGCGGTCGACGACGACAAGCGGCGCATGCGTGTCCGCGAGCGTCTGCGCCAGCACCGCATCCTCGCCCGCCGACGCGACGATCAACCCGTCGATGCGCTTTTCCTGCAGCACGCGCAGGTAGTTGCGCTGCTTCACGGGATCGTCGTCCGAATTGCAGAAGAACACGCAATAGCCGTTGGCCGCGCACTGATCCTCGATGCCGCGTGCAAGCTCCGCGAAGTACGGATTCGTGCTATTCGGCACGACGAGGCCGATGGTCGCCGTCGACCGCGCCTTCAGCGAGCGCGCCACGGCCGACGGCACGTAGTTCAGCTCGCGGATTGCGCCCTCGACCTTCGCACGCACATCCGCGGACACCGGCCGCGAATTGTTCACCACGTGCGAGACGGTCGTAAACGACACGCCCGCCATGGCCGCCACATCCTTGATCGTCGCCATTTCCCGTTCTCTCTGGTCTGTTCTGTCTGTCTTTCTATCGCGCGCGCGCGCGCCGGCTGCGATACGTATCGAGCACGACCGCCACCACGATCACCGCGCCGGTGATGATCCGTTTCGTCGGCTCGTTCGCGCCGACCTGCGCCAGCCCCGCGGCCAGCACGGAGATGATCAACACGCCGAAGAACGTGCTGATCACCGAGCCGCGCCCGCCCATCAGGCTCGTGCCGCCGATCACGACAGCTGCGATCACCTGCAGTTCGAGGCCCGCGCCGGCGTTCGGATCGGCCGCCTCGAGCCGCGAAATCTGGAACAGCGATGCCAGCCCCGCGAGCGCGCCCATCAATGCGAATACGAGAATTTTATACGGTCGCGGGTTAACCCCTGCAAGTCGGACGGCTTCCTCGTTCGTGCCGATCCCGACGAGATAGCGTCCGAACACGGTGCGCGTGAGCACGAATTGGGCCGCGATCATCACCGCGACCGCAATCAGGAACGCCGGCGAGATGCCGAGCGCGATCGGGTTCGACAGGAAATCGAACGCGTCGCCGATATAGGCCGTGCGTGAATTCGTCAGTTGGTACGCGAGGCCGCGCGCGGCCTCCAGCACGCCGAGCGATACGATGAACGACGGGATTCGCCAGCCGACCGTGACCGCGCCCGTCAACGCGCCCGTGGCGGTCGCGACCGCGATCCCGATCAGCGCGGCCGGCAGCGGCCCCCATTGCCATTTCAGCGCGGCGACGCTGACCATCGACGCGGCGAGCGCGAGCACCGAGCCGACCGACAGGTCGATCCCGGCAATGATCAGCACGAAGGTCATCCCGACCGACATCACGACGAGATCGGGAATCTGGTTCGCGATCGTGCTGAACGTGTCGTAGGTCAGGAAATGCGAGCTCAGCACCGAAAACAGCGCGATCATCGCGGCCAGCGCGCCGGCGAGCCCGAGATAGTTCGACAGGCCGAGCCGCGTGCCGGACAACGTACGCGCGCGGCGCCCCGTCAGGTCCTGCTGTGCGCCTGCATCGGTCGGAGATACGGGAGGCTGGGTCATTGCTGTCGTCCTGTCGTCGAAGTGCCGGGAGCGGCGCCCTGCGCCGGCCCCGCATCCGGATGCTGCGCGCCGCCCGGCGTCGCTTCGCGGCCGAAGCCGGCGAACGCCGCAGCCAGCAGCGCATCCTGGGTCCAGTTGCCGCGCTCGAACACGGCGGTCATGCGCCCGGCCGACATCACGCCGATCCGGTCGCAAATCAGCATCAGCTCGCGCAGATCGCTCGACACGACGACGAGCGCGCGGCCTTCGCGCGCGAGCGCGCCCATCAAAGTGTAGATCTCGAATTTGGCGCCGACGTCGATCCCGCGCGTCGGCTCGTCGAACAGCAGCACACCCATGTCGCGCGCGAGCCAGCGGCCGATCACGACTTTCTGCTGATTGCCGCCCGACAGCTCGCCGACCGCCTGCGCGGCGCCGTGCGTGCGGATTCGCAGCGCGTCGATCTGCCGCTCGGCGAGCGCCGTTTCGCGCGCGGTGTCGACGATGCCGCCGCGCGCGAGCCGGTCGAGCTGGCCGAGCGACACGTTCGCGGTGACCGACTGCGACAGCAGCAGCCCTTCACCCTTGCGATCCTCGGTAATCAGTGCGATGCCGTGCCTCACCGCATCGACGGGCGAACCGATCCGCGCCGGTTTCAGCGGCTGGCCGACCGCGATCATCCCGGCATCGGGCGTATCGGCGCCGTAGATCAGCCGCAACAATTCGGTGCGCCCCGCACCGATCAGCCCCGAAATGCCGAAGATCTCGCCCGCGCGCACCTCGAGCGACACGTCCTGCACGGCCGACCCGCGTGTGAGGCCCGACACCACGAGCCGCGGCGCGCCGATATGACGCTCGCCGAGATCGATGTGCTCGCCGATCTCGCGCCCGACCATCAACGTGACGAGCCCGTCGGACGTCATCGCCGCCATGTCGCCCGCATGCACGAGCCGGCCGTCGCGCAGCACCGCGACGCGCTCGGCGACGCGCGCGAGCTCCTCGAGACGATGCGAGATGTAGACGATCGCGACACCGCGCGCCTTCAGCCGGTCGATCTGCTCGAACAGCAGCGCGACTTCGCGCGCGGTCAGCATCGCGGTCGGCTCGTCGAGAATCAGCACGCGGCAATCGCCGATCAGGTTGCGCGCGATTTCGACCATCTGCTGATGGCCGATGCCGAGCGCGCCGACGGGCGTATCGGGATCGACAGTGTCGAGCCCGACCTGCGCCATCGCGACACGCGCGTCGTCGCGCAGCCGCGCGCGATCGATGATCCCGAAGCGCCGCGGCAGACGGTTCAGGAACAGGTTTTCGGCAATAGTCAGCGTCGGCAGCAGGTTCAGCTCCTGCATCACCATGCGCACGCCGAGCGCCTCGGCCTGCGTGCGGCTCGCCGGCGCATATGCTTGGCCGCCGAGCTGCATCGTGCCGGTAGTCGGTTCGACGAGCCCGCCGATGATCTTCGACAGCGTGCTCTTGCCGGCGCCGTTCTCGCCCGTCAGCGCGAGCGCCTGTCCCGCCGCGAGCGTCAGCGTGACATCGGCGAGCACGGGTTCGGCATAGGTCTTGCCGATGCCGGAAACGGACAGCACCGGGCTAGCTGAACGGGAGGGTTGGAAGGTCGGTTCCATCGCGATCCTGGTTGCGGCCGCGCGCACGCGGCGCGCGGGGGTGACGCTCACAAGTGCATGTGCATGCAGTGGCCGTGATCGCGCTCACACCGGATAACGGCCGCCGCGCCGGATTCTTGAGGACGGCGGCCGCGCCGGCGCGGCGTCACTTCGTCACGAGATCCACCGGCGTCTCGACCACGCCGGACATGTCGGCCTGCTTACGATGCTCGGAGATCGCCTTGAGCGCCGTGTCGATGCCGAACACGGCCTGCTTCGCCGCGTATTGATCGGCGGTCGCGAGCACGCGGCCGTCCTTCAGCATCGGCTTGATCGCGTTGATGTTGTCGTAGCCGACCACGGTCACCTTGCCCTGCTTGCCGGCCGCGCGCACGGCCGACACGGCGCCGATCGCCATGTTGTCGTTGCCGCACAGCAGCGCCTTCAGGTTCGGGTATTCATTGAGCATCGCGGCAGCCACCGCATTGCCCTTGTCGATCTCCCATTCGCCTGACTGCACCGACACGACCTTCATCCCGCCCGCCTTCATCGCGTCCTGGAAGCCGGCCGTACGCTGCTGCGCATTGGTCGTCGTCGACACGCCCTCGACGATGCCGACCTGGTCGCCCGCCTTCAGCTTCTTCGCGAGGTAGTCGCCGATCTTGCGCGCGCCCTTGCGGTTGTCGGGGCCGACGAATGGCACGTTCAGGTTCTTCGACTTCAGTACGTCGGGATCGAGCCGGTTGTCGATGTTCACGACGACGATGCCCGCGTCGACGGCCTTCTTCACGACCGGCACGAGCGCCTTCGAATCGGCCGGCGCGAGCACGATCGCGTCGACCTTCGATACGATCATCTGCTCGACGATGCGGATCTGGTTCGCGGTGTCGGTCTCGTCCTTGATGCCATTGGTGATCAGGTCGAACTGATTCGCGTTGTGTTTCTGGTATTCCTTCGCGCCGGTTTCCATGGTCAGGAAGAACTCGTTGGCGAGCGACTTCATCACGAGCGCGACCTTCGGCTTGGCCGAAGATTGAGCGTGGACGGCCGGTGCGGCGGCGACCGCGACGGCGGCGAGCGCGGCGGTCAGGAAGCGACGGCGAAAGCGGACATTCATACACATCTCCTGGCGACTGGCCCGAAGGGCCGGACTGTTGTTCGACTGTTGTTTTAATGTGAGCAAACGTTTGCGCCACACTACCCGGGCAATGGCCATCGATGCTGCTATCGGTACCACGGAATGGAAGCGAGGCAGACGGCCGACTGCCTGGCGCGTGCTGTCGTTTACGCGCCGCCGCCGGCTGGAAGCCGGCGGAGTGAAAGCTATGCTGTACCGATTCGCTTCGACGCGCAACCTGTCTGATCAATATTTAAGGGTTTGTTCGGAGTGCGCGATAGTGCGTCGCGACGCGCAAAAACCACACTTGCGGAAGCCGCCGCGCGTCACGCCGGGTCCCGCGGCGCCGGTTGGTCTTCATCGGCCGACGGCGGCTCGCCGAAACGGTTCGCATGCGGTGTGCCGGCGATGAAGCCGTTCATCACGAACAACGCGATCGCGCCGACGATCGGCACGAAGAGCAGCAGCATCCACCACCCCGACTTGTCGATGTCGTGCAGCCGCTTCACGCCGACGGCAATCGACGACCACACTGCGACGACCGCGATCGCGAGCAGCACGAGCATCGCCAGCAGCGGCAGATCGTCGTCCAACGAACCGTGGGAGCCCGCGTCGAAAATCGCGCTGACCAAGGCGGAAACCAGTGCGTAGATCCACCACGGCATACGCCCGATCCGGCCTTCGAAGGAAAAGAGAAACCATTTGAGATTCATTGTTTACCTCTTCTTCGTGCGTGTTGCGCGCTGCGCGAGCTGTCGTCGAATGTGTCGGACCCGGCCGGCCTTGCGCGCGTTTTTCCGAATGCGGATTGCCGGCCGGCGACGCTTTCCGCGCGTCGTCTCCGCGCTGCGCGTTGCACCGCAGGTGCTGGGGCCGACCAGTCGGGAAGGCTGCCGTTCAACGGCCCGCCCGTCAGCCGGCATTCATGCGCATTGAATCATATCTTCCGACGAGTGGCCCGTTCGATATGGCGGCAGCGAAGCGTTCGAACGTGCCGTCTTGTTTTTCTGGCGGCAGGCGAACGCATGCCGGTCGCCGTCCGCGGCGAATCGGATTCGAAAGATGGAAACCGCGACTGCGGTCGATGGTTCGATGAGTCGACCAACCATGACGGTGGCACACCCGCCGCTGCCCCGCGCATCGCCTCCGGCGAGCGCATGCCGCGCCGCCCAGGGCAACAGCCCGGACGGCGCGCGAAGCGCTGCCGTCAGACGGCTTCGCGCAACTGCCCCGCGATTTCCGCTTCGTTCAGGTGCGGCGCGAACATCTCGATCAGCCGGTATGCATACGCGCGCAGGAACGCGCCCTTGCGCAGCCCGACCCGCGTCGTGCTCGCCTCGAACAGGTGCTGCGTATCGAGCGCGACGAGGCCCGTGTCACGCTGCGGATCGTAAGCCATCGCCGCGACGACCCCGATCCCCATCCCGAGCTCGACATAAGTCTTGATCACGTCCGCATCGATCGCGGTCAGCACGACGTCGGGCACGGCGCCTGCCTGCGCGAACGCCTGGTCGATGTGCGAGCGACCCGTGAAATCCTGGTCGTACGTGATGATCGGGTACTCGGCGATTTCCTCGAGCGTCAGGTTCTCGCGGCCGACGAGCGGATGGCCCTTCGGCACGACGACCGTGTGGTGCCACGAATAGCACGGGAACGTGACGATGTCCGGATAGCGGTCGAGCGCCTCGGTCGAGATGCCGAGATCGGCCTCGCCGTTCAGGATCATCTGCGCGATCTGCTGCGGGCTGCCCTGACGCAGCGCGAGATGCACCTTCGGGAACACGTCGGTGAACTGCCGGATCACCTTCGGCAACGCGTAGCGCGCCTGCGTGTGAGTGGTCGCGACGACGAGGTGGCCGCTGTCCTGGTCCGCGAACTGGCGTGCGACGCGGCGCAGGTTCTCGGCGTCGAGCAGCATCCGCTCGATCAACTGGTGCACGGCCTTGCCGGGCTCCGTGAGGCCCGTCAGCCGCTTGCCGCGCCGAATGAAGATGTCGACGCCCAGCTCATCCTCGAGATCCTTGATCTGTTTCGACACGCCCGACTGCGACGTGTACAGCACGTTCGCGACTTCCGTCAGGTTCATGTTCTGGCGCACCGCTTCGCGCACGAACCGCAATTGCTGAAAATTCATGGGTATGCCTCTTAGGCTGTCGTTGTTTGATTGTCGAATCGGAGCGAATTCCGCCCCCTGCCCTGTATTCTCGCTTCAACGCGCGGGAAACACGCGCACCGCGCGCGGCACGGCCGTCGCGCCGTCGCCGACCCGCAGCGAAAGCGCACGCCATGCATCGCGATCGAGTTCCGCCTCGAGTGCGCCGCCCGCCCGCGCCTCGAGCTCGACGCGCACCGAACCGCCCAGCGGGATCACGCGGCGCACGTCCACGGCGATGCCGTCCCGGTGCCCTTCGCCTGTCGGCCAAAGCTGCAGGTCGTGCGGCCGCACGTAAGCGTTCGCGGGGCCCGCGAAGTCGGCGTCGACCTCGATCGGCGCAGCCGCACCCTCGGCGACGAAGCCGCGCCCGGCGACCGTACCCGGCAGCCGGTTCGCCGCGCCGAGGAACTCGTACACGAACGCGCTCTGCGGATGATCGTAGACGTCCTGCGGGCTGCCGACCTGCTCGACGTGGCCGCGGTTCAGCACGACGATTCGATCCGCCACCTCCAGCGCCTCCTCCTGGTCGTGCGTGACGAAGATCGTCGAGATGTGCAGGTCGTCGTGCAGACGGCGCAGCCAGCCGCGCAGTTCCTTGCGAACCTTCGCATCGAGCGCGCCGAACGGTTCGTCGAGCAGCAGCACCTTCGGCTCGACCGCGAGCGCACGGGCGAGCGCGATGCGCTGGCGCTGGCCGCCCGACAGCTCGGACGGGTAGCGCTGCGCGAGCCAGTCGAGCTGCACGAGCTTCAGCAGCTCGTGCACCTTGTCGCGAATCGCGGCTTCCGACGGCCGCTCGCGGCGCGGCTTCACGCGCAGCCCGAACGCGACGTTCTCGAACACCGTCATGTGGCGGAACAGCGCGTAGTGCTGGAACACGAAACCGACCTGACGGTCGCGCGCGCCGACCGACGCGACGTCGAGCCCCTGCAGCACGACCTGGCCGGCGTCCGCGTGCTCGAGGCCCGCGATCACGCGCAGCAGCGTGGTCTTGCCGCAGCCGGACGGCCCGAGCAGCGCGACCAGCTCGCCGGCAGGGAAGTCGAGCGACACGTTGTCGAGCGCCGTGAAATCGCCGAAGCGCTTCTGAAGGTTACGGACGGTGATACCCATTCTGGTTGCCTCTTTACGATTTCGACGAAACGGCGGCAGCAGGGCCGACATGTGCGGGAACGGCGTCGCGCGCGCCGGCCAGTTCGGCGGCGAGATGACGCTCGGCGAGCAGCTTCAGCGCGAGCGTGACGAGCGCGAGCAGCGCCAGCATCGACGCCACCGCGAACGCCGCCGCGAAGTTGTATTCGTTGTACAGAATCTCGACGTGCAGCGGCATCGTGTCGGTCACGCCGCGGATGTGGCCCGACACGACCGATACCGCGCCGAATTCGCCCATCGCGCGCGCGTTGCACAGGATCACGCCGTACAGCAGGCCCCACCTCACGTTCGGCAGCGTCACGCGGCGGAAGATCTGCCAGCCCGACGCACCGAGCACGCGCGCGGCTTCCTCTTCGTCGGTGCCTTGCGCCTGCATCAGCGGAATCAGTTCGCGCGCGACGAACGGGAACGTGACGAAGATCGTCGCGAGCACGATGCCCGGCACCGCGAAGATGATCTGCACGTCGTGATCCTGCAGCCACGGCCCGAGCCAGCCCTGCGCGCCGAACAGCAGCACGTATACGAGGCCCGAGATCACCGGCGACACGGAGAACGGCAGGTCGATCAGCGTCGTCAGCAGCGCCTTGCCGCGGAATTCGAACTTCGCGATCGCCCACGATGCGCACACGCCGAACACGAGGTTCAGCGGCACGGCGATCGCGGCGACGGTCAGCGTCAGCTTGATCGCCGCCCATGCGTCGGGATCGGCCAGCGATTCGAGATAGAAGCCGACGCCCTTTCTCAGCGCCTCGACGAACACCGCGGCGAGCGGCACGACGAGGAAGAACGCGAGGAACACCAGCGCGATGCCCGTGAGCAGCCAGCGCACGACGCGCGACTCGCTGACGGGGTCGAGCCGGTTCGCGGCGCGCCCTTGCGCGGCCGACGGCGGGGTTTTCAGCACGACGGTGGCCTCCTGGCTCATTGCTGGCCTCCTGCTGCGGTTGCGGTGACGGTCGAGGGCGCGGGGCCGCTTGCGCCCTTGCTCGTACGGCGCTGCAAATACCATTGCAGCGTGTTGATCAGCAGCAGCATCAGGAACGACACGACCAGCATCACGACCGCGAGCGCGGTCGCGCCCGCGTAGTCGTATTGCTCGAGCTTCGTGATGATGAGCAGCGACGTGATCTCGGATTTCATCGGCACGTTGCCGGCGATGAAGATCACCGATCCGTATTCGCCGAGCGCGCGCGCGAACGCCAGCGCGAAACCGGTCAGCAGCGCCGGCAGCACGGCCGGCAGCACGACGCGGCGGAACGTCAGCCAGCGCGACGCGCCGAGGCACGCGGCGGCCTCTTCCTGCTCTCGCTCGAAATCCTCGAGCACCGGCTGCACGGTGCGCACGACGAACGGCAGCCCGATGAAGGTCAGCGCGACCAGCACGCCGGCTGGCGTGAACGCGATCTTGATGCCGAGCGGCGCGAGATACTGGCCGACCCAGCCGTTGGTCGCGTAAACGGCCGCGAGCGAGATGCCGGCGACCGACGTCGGCAGCGCGAACGGCAGGTCGACGATCGCATCGACGAGGCGCTTGAACGGGAACGTGTAGCGCACGAGCACCCACGCGACCAGGAAGCCGAACACGGCGTTGATCAGCGCGCCGCCGAGCGCGGCCGAGAACGTCAGCCGGTACGACGCGAGCACGCGCGGCGACGTGACGGCGGTGACGAACTGGTCCCACGACAGCGTCGCGGTCTTCAGGAACGTGGCTGCGAGCGGAATCAGCACCACGAGGCTCAAATAGGCCACCGTGATGCCGAGCGTCACGCCGAAACCGGGCAGCGCGCTCGGCTTGCGAAAGGTGTACGTCGTCATCGGATGCTCTTGCTGGGTCGATGCTGCTCATGGGCCCGACGCAAACGCCGGCGCGATGAATTGCGCCGGCGGCCCGTCGGGGATGCGGCGCGCTCTCGTGGCGCGCCGCTGTCGTTATGGCGTTACTGCGGCTTGTAGATCGAGTCGAACACGCCGCCGTCCGCGAAATGCGTCTTCTGCGCATTCGTCCAGCCGCCGAACGTGTCGTCGACCGTGTACAGCTTCAGCTTCGGGAACTGCTTCGTCAGTTCCGCCGGCACGTTCTTCGAACGCGGCCGGTAGTAGTTGCGTGCCGCGATCTCCTGGGCCTGCGGGCTGTACAGGAAGTTCAGGTACGCGTCGGCCAGCTTGCGCGTGCCCTTCTTGTCGACCACCTTGTCGACCACCGCGACGGGCGGCTCGGCCAGGATGCTCACCGACGGCACGACGATCTCGAACTTGTCGGTACCGAACTCCTTGACCGACAGGAATGCCTCGTTTTCCCACGCGATCAGCACGTCGCCGATCCCGCGCTGCACGAAGCTCGTGGTCGCGCCGCGCGCGCCCGAATCGAGCACGCCCGCGTTCCTGTACAGCTTCGTGACGAACTCCTTCGCCGTCTGCTCGTTGCCGCCCGGCTTGTGCACCGCATACGCCCACGCGGCCAGGTAGTTCCAGCGCGCGCCGCCCGACGTCTTCGGGTTCGGCGTGACGATCGAGATGCCCGGCTTGGTCAGGTCGTCCCAGTCCTTGATCCCCTTCGGATTGCCCTTGCGCACGAGGAACACGATCGTCGACGTGTACGGCGACGCGTTGTCGGGCAGGCGCTTCTGCCAGTCCTTGTTGACGAGCCCCTTGTTCGCGAGCGCGTCGATGTCGTACGCGAGCGCCAGCGTGACGACGTCGGCCTGCAGGCCGTCGAGCACCGAGCGCGCCTGCGCGCCCGAGCCGCCGTGCGACTGCTTGAAGTTGACCGTCTCGCCCGTCTTCGCCTTCCACTCCTTGCCGAACGCCTGGTTGAAGTCCTGATACAGCTCGCGCGTCGGGTCGTACGACACGTTCAGGAAGGTCGTATCGGCCTGGGCGTGCGTCGCGACGCCCAGCGCCGCCGCCACGCCCAGCGCGAGTGTTGCGATCAGGCGGCCCACTCCGCCCGCCAGCCCCGTATTGCGCTTCGCCATCATTGGTTCTCCAGTGTTGTCGGTATTGCGATGTCGGGCCAGTCTAACGAACGGGTTACATGATTAAAAATAATCGTTCTTCATTTTTTAATACTCAAAAGTGCTAACGCATACGGGATGGACGGTTGCGGCGGATGAACCGGCGTTCGGACGTCGCGAAATCGCGCCGGAACCGGCGTGATCGCGTCGAACTTCAAGTAACGCTTGAAATTCGCGAAGTACTGTATAAAAATACAGCTCACTGTCTATCCATACAGTTGAGCCATGACCAAACTCACCGCCCGTCAGCAGCAAGTTTTCGACTTGATCCGTCGCGCGATCGAGCGCTCCGGATTCCCGCCCACCCGTGCCGAAATCGCGGCCGAACTGGGCTTCAGCTCGCCGAATGCGGCCGAGGAACACCTGCGCGCACTGGCGCGCAAGGGCGTGATCGAGCTGGCCGCCGGCGCATCGCGCGGCATCCGCCTGCTCGGCATCGACGACGCCCCGCACCAGTTCACGCTGCCGCACGCCGGCCTGATGCAACTGTCGCTGCCGCTCGTCGGCCGCGTCGCGGCCGGTAGCCCGATCCTCGCGCAGGAGCACATCTCGCAGCATTACGCGTGCGATCCCGCGCTGTTCTCCAGCAAGCCTGACTACCTTCTGAAGGTGCGCGGCCTGTCGATGCGCGACGCCGGCATTCTCGACGGCGACCTCCTCGCCGTGCAGAAGCGCACGGAAGCGAAGGACGGCCAGATCATCGTCGCGCGTCTCGGCGACGACGTCACGGTCAAGCGCCTGATGCGCCGGCCGGGTGGTCTCGAGCTGATCGCGGAGAACCCGGATTACGAAAACATCTTCGTCAAGGCCGGCAGCGCGGAATTCGCGCTGGAAGGCATCGCCGTCGGGCTGATCCGCTCGGGCGAACTCTGACATTCCGTCTCGCTGAGGAGAACACCATGGAACGCCTTGCCCGCCTGCTGCCTTTCCGTCAATTCGGTCGCCTGCGTCATCTGCGCGGCCGCACGCCTTGCGCACCGCTGTCCGCGGCAGCGCCCGTGAAAGAAGAAGTCGCAGTCGAACGGCAGGCGTCCCTGCTGCCGTCGGCGCTCCCCGCTTTCGCGCGGGTATCGCTGAACGCCGGCCTGAATCATGCGGAACCCGCGCGCCGCGCGCCGGTGCGCGTCTATCACGGCCGGTCGCGCCTGATCATGGTCGGTACGATCGATGCCGTGTGCCGGATGATCGATCGCTGCATCGCGGAGGAACGATCGGCCGCGCAAGGCGGTCTCTGATTGCGGAACATTCCCGCACCGGAGGCAACGTGACTGGATCTTCGGGCCGCACATGGCGGCCCAGCCCCCTGCTGATCGTCCTGCTGGCCATCGCCGTCGTTGCGGCGATCGGCTACGCATACGCATCGCCATACGTCGCGCTCGGTCGCCTCAAATCGGCGATCGATGCGCGCGACGCACCGGCCATCAGTGAATATGTCGATTTTCCGTCGCTACGCATCAGCCTGAAGCAGCAGGTCACGGAAGAGTTGATGCGCCGGATCGACGCGGTGAAGAAGGACAATCCGTTCGCGGTGATCGGTGCGCTGATCGGGTCCGCGCTGATCGGCCCGCTGGTCGATGCGTACGCGACCCCGGAGGGCGTGGCTGCGCTGATGAGCGGATTGCCGCCGCGCGGCAATCCGGGCGAGCGTCCGCCCGAATGGTCGAATCCGCCGCAAGGCAATGCACCGGCCGACACGCCGGCCGCACCGCCGGCCAATCCGGCTCCGGCGAGTGCAGCCGTTCCAGCCAGCAACGCGGCCGCAACGGCTGCGCCATCGCCGGCATCGGCCGCTGCCGCACCGGCCAACGTGAACGATGCAACGCACACGCCGAATCAGCGGCAAACCAGCGCCGGCTACCGGAATGTCGACGAATTCGTCGTGACCTACCAGCGCAACGCCGACGGCACGCGCTATGCGGCAATATTTCACCGCTTCGGGCTGTTTTCGTGGAAATTGTCCGCGATCGACCTGCATGCGTAGCCGGTCACGCGCGACGCCCGCGCCGCGGATGCGGTGCGGCGCCTGACCGGCGCGAATCGCCGGTCAGGCAATCATCGCGTCATTGAATCATTTGCCGCTCGCCGTGGCCGCTTCACGCTCGCGCGCGATTTCGGCCTTCTGCTCCTCCGCCGACGAACACGCAACCAGAATGCTGCAGTTCACGCGATCGAGCAGTTGCGTATTGCCCGACCCCATCCACCATCTCGACAGCCCGCTGCGGCACCGGTGGCCGACGACGACGAGGTCGACCTTCAGCTCCGACGCGAGATTCGCGATTTCGTCGATCGGATAGCCGAATGCGAAATGGCCTTCGGCCTGCACGCCGCGCTCGCGCAGCCAGTTCACACCTTCCTGCAGGATTTCGCGCGCGGTTTCTTCGAAGCGGCCGCACGCGACGTCGGTCAGCAGACCCGCGCTTTGCGCAATGCTCGAACGCATGTCGACGACCGACAGCAAGTGCGTTTCGGCCTTCAGGTCCATTGCGAGATTGGCGCCGCAACGCAGTGCCTTGCGCCCTTCGAGCGAGCCGTCATAACACAGCAAAATCTTGTTGTAGCTAGCCATGAAACCTCCCTATCGCGACAACGAGCCTACGCATTCATCATGGTGCGCCGCAATTCAGGACGCAAGGGATGGAAAACGCTGATTCGCGCCGCTCGGCGCGTGCGCGATGATGCGGTGCACGATCGGTGCGCACATGCATCGCACCGTGCAGGCCTGCCCTGAAGAGACGCAGCCGATGCACTAGAATGGCTCGTTCGCATTCCAGCAGGCCATAACGTGCCGGCGTCGCGCACTTCGGTCATGCCCTGTGACACGCATTCGCCCGATCCGTTCGCCAACCGGCCACGCATCAGGCGGCGGAACGCACCCGCTTACAACGACAACATGCCCATGTCCGTCGCACCGATCGATCTCCGCAACGTCGAAAAGCGCTATGGCGACAAGCTCGTCGTCAACGGCCTGTCCTTCAACGTGCAGGCAGGCGAATGCTACGGCCTGCTCGGGCCGAACGGCGCGGGCAAGACCACCACGCTGAAGATGCTGCTCGGCCTCGCGTACCCCGATGCGGGCACCATTTCTCTGTGCGGCGAACCGGTTCCATCGCGTGCACGGCTTGCGCGCCAGCGCGTCGGTGTCGTGCCGCAGTTCGACAATCTCGACCCCGATTTCACCGTGCGCGAGAACCTGCTCGTGTTCAGCCGCTATTTCGGGATATCGGCTCACGCTGCGCGCGCGCTCGTACAGCCGCTACTCGAATTCGCGAAGCTCGAGAACAAGGCCGACGCGAAGGTCGGCGAGCTGTCGGGCGGCATGAAGCGCCGCCTCACGCTCGCCCGCGCGCTCGTCAACGATCCCGACGTGCTGGTGCTCGACGAGCCGACGACGGGCCTCGATCCGCAGGCGCGGCACCTGATGTGGGAGCGGCTGCGCTCGCTGCTCGCGCGCGGCAAGACGATCCTGATCACCACGCATTTCATGGAAGAAGCCGAACGCCTGTGCGACCGCCTGTGCGTGATCGAGGAAGGCCGCAAGATTGCCGAAGGCGCGCCGCACGCGCTGATCGAATCGGAGATCGGCTGCGATGTGATCGAGATCTACGGGCCCGACCCGGCCGCGCTGCGCGACGAGTTGTCGGCGTTCGCGAAGCACACCGAGATCAGCGGCGAGACGCTGTTCTGCTACGTGACCGACCCGGAGCCGCTTCGAGCACGGATCAAGGGTCGTACGGGGTTGCGCTATCTGCATCGCCCGGCCAATCTGGAGGATGTGTTCCTGCGGCTCACGGGCCGCGAAATGCAGGACTGATCGATCATGGATGTCCGCAACTATTCCGCCGCCGCACCTTCGGCACCGCCGCGCGAGTCACGCTTCGCGATCGCGATGCCGGCGAACGCGACCAACTGGGTCGCCGTATGGCGGCGCAACTATCTCGTCTGGCGCAAGCTCGCGCTCGCGTCGATGTTCGGCAATCTTGCCGATCCGATGATCTATCTGTTCGGGCTCGGTTTCGGGCTCGGCCTGATGCTCGGCCATGTCGACGGTGTGTCGTATATCGCGTTCCTCGCGGCCGGCACCGCCGGGTCGAGCGTGATGATGTCCGCGAGCTTCGAATCGATGTATTCGGGCTTCTCGCGGATGCACGTGCAGCGCACCTGGGAGGCGATCATGCATACGCCGCTCGCGCTCGGCGACATCGTGCTCGGCGAGATCGTCTGGGGGGCCAGCAAGGCCATGCTGTCGGGTGTCGCGATCATGCTCGTCGCGGGCGCGCTCGGCTATGCGCAGTTTCCGTCGATGCTCGTGGCGCTGCCCGTGATCGCGCTCGCGGGCCTCGCGTTCGCCAGCGTCGCGATGATCGTCACGGCGCTCGCGCCGTCCTACGATTTCTTCATGTTCTATCAGACGCTCGTGCTGACGCCGATGCTGCTGCTGTCGGGCGTGTTTTTCCCGATCACGCAGTTGCCGCCGGTCGCGCAGCACGCCGCGCAGGCGCTGCCGCTCGCGAACGCAGTCGAGTTGATCCGGCCCGCGATGCTCGGCCGGCCGGCGACGGACGTCGCGTTGCACGTTGCGGTGCTCGCCGGCTACGCGGTCGGCGGATTCCTGCTGTCCGCCTGGCTGTTCCGGCGGCGGATGATGCGCTGACGCGCCGGCGCGCACGGCGCCGGCTTCATGACGACGTTACTCGTCGTCATCGCTCCACGGAATCTCGACGTCGGTCAGGAACGCGACGGTCGCGAGCGGGCCGCCTTCCTGGCGGCCGAGCTTGCCGTCCGCGCGATGCCATTCGACGCGGAACTGCGTGCCCGGATCGTCGGCGACCAGATAGACCGAGCGCAGCTCTTCCTTATCGGCTTCGTCCACCGGCCCGTCGAACGACACCAGCATCTTCTGCGGCCACAGGCCGTTGACGGGATCGTAAATGCGGTCGCCCTGCGGAATGTCGATGCTGGCGTCTACGCCGATCGTTGCTGAGGCCTCGATGATCATCGTGCCGAGCGCATGCAGCACGGCAGTCGCCCGCGCGGAATTGGCCTGGCGGATCGCGAGATCGCCGCGCGTCAGCGCCTTTTCGAGTCGAGGATGGATCTTCGGTTGGGTCATGCGTTTTCCTGTTTGCTTCTTGTAAAGGGCGCCGCACGCGTGAAGCCGCGGCGCCGGATGAATACGACGATCGCGCCCGCCCGGCGCGCCGCTCGCGCCCGTCAGAACCCGAACGCGACCGCGAGCAGACCGCTCACGATCCCGAACACGACGACGAGGGTCGAGACGATCGCCAGCATGTAGGGCTTGAACGAACGCGCGAGCATCGCGAGCGACGGCACGCTGATCGGCGGCAGCGTCATCAGCAGCGCGGCGGCCGGGCCGACGCCCATGCCGAGCGACAGCATCGCCTGGATGATCGGCACCTCGCCGGCCGTCGGGATCACGAACAGCATGCCCGCGACCGCGAACGCGACGATCCAGCCGAGATGATTGCCGATGTCCGGGCCGATATGCGGGAACAGCCATGCACGCGCGGCGCCGAGCAGCAGCACGAGCACGATGTATTCGGGCACGAGCCGCACGGCCATGCGGGCAAGCAGCTTCATCCAGCGGACGAACGGATTGCCGGCCGCGGCCTGCTCGGCCGCCAGCGCGGCAAGCTGCGCATCGTCGATGCTGCGGTCTTCAGGGCGAGCAATGCGGTTCAGCAGATAGCCGACTCCGAACACCATCGCGATGCCGAGCACGAGGCGCAGCGCGCTCCAGTGCCAGCCGAGCACGAAGCCCATGAAGACCAGCGCTGCCGGGTTCAGCACCGTGTTGCCAAGCCAGAATGCGACCGCGCCGCCCGGCGACGCATGGCGCGCACGCAGCCCCGCGACGACCGGCGCCGCGCAGCACGTGCACATCATCCCGGGCAGCGACAGCAGGCCGCCCGCGGCGACGCTGCCGAAGCCCGTGCGGCCAAGCACGCGCGCGACCCAGTGCGCGGGCAGCAGCGCCTGCACGGCCGAACCGAGCAGCAGGCCGAGCACCATCGCCTGCCAGATCGCCTTGCCATACGCCCACGCGTAGTCGAGCGCGGCCTTCAGCGACGGCTCGGGCGCAGCCGCCGACGTGCCCATCAGGATGGACTGGCCGATCGAATGGTGCTCGGCGGCAACGAACGCCTTGTTGTAGTACGGGAACCATTTCACATAGAACAGTCCCGCGATCGCGATCAGCAGGAAAGTCATCCAGCCGAGGGCCGGATTGGGTTGGGTGCGTGTGGTCGTCATCGTGTGGTCGTGGTTTGGTCTTTATCGGATGCAGATCCCGAGCCCGCCGCAAGCGCGGCCGATGCGGGCAGCCCGGCCTGCGCAAGCTCGGCCAGCAACATGCGCGCCTGGTCGCGTGCGTCGGCCGCGTTGGGCCGGAACGCGAACGTCAGTACCCGGTTCGGCTTGTTGTATGCCGCGCGATAAGTGCGCGCATAGGCGGGATCGTAATGCTCGTCGATCAGCGTGGTGAACAGTTCGGCCCGTGCGTTCGCATCGATCAATGCCTTCCAGTGCGTCACCTCTTCGCGGCTGTGCAGCCCGATCAGCCGATGGAGCTGCGCCTTGAACGCGGCCGGATCGTCGAACAGGTGGCCGTAGTCGTCGAGGAGGAACGCGATGCGCTCGTCGTGCGCCGCGTCGACCTGCACCCACGGCCCCGCGTGAAACGCTTCGACCAGCGCGATCGGCAACTGGACGAGCCCGATCCTGCGGCTTTCCGATTCGACGAATACCGGCCATTCGGGGTCGAAACGTCCGAGCGTTTCGACGAGCCCCGAATCGAACCCCTTCTGCGACGGCTGCGGCGTGCCCGGCAGCGCACCGAGCAGCGAGCCGCGATGGCACGCGAGCGCCTCGAGATCGAGCGTCTGCGCGCCCGCGTCGCGCAGCGCGTTCAGCAGGCGCGTCTTGCCGCAGCCCGTGTGGCCGACCAGCGCGATATAGCGAAAACGCGTCGGCAGCGTCTCGAGCGTCGCGCACACCGAGCGCCGGTACGCCTTGTACCCGCCATCGAGCTGGCGCGCCTGCCAGCCGATCAGGTTGAACCAGGCCGTCATCGAGCCCGAACGCTTGCCGCCGCGCCAGCAGTAGATCAGCGGCCGCCAGTTGCGCGGACGGTCGGCGAACGTCGTGTCGAGATGCCGAGCGATGTTGCGCGCGACGATCGCCGCGCCGACGCGGGTCGCCTCGTAAGGCGACACCTGGCGGTACATCGTGCCGACGAGCACGCGCTCCTCGTTGCTGAGCACGGGCGCGTTCAGCGCGCCGGGAATATGGTCCTCGGCGAACTCGAGCGGCGTGCGCACGTCGATGATCTCGTCGAACTCGCCGGCGCGATCGAGGGTGACAATCAGGTTTTTCAATTTGGCGTCGAACAGGGGCGATGCGGCTCGGTGAGTCGCATGGGCGCGGAAGGCGGATTGACGATTATCTCACGGGCCGGCGTCTCGGGCCGCGCGCGGCGGCCGGCGGCGACGATGCGACCTGCATCGCACCAATCAGATGATCGCGAAACGCCCGTACCGACGCGGGCAGATCGCGCCCCGCCATCGTCTGCACCTGGATGCTGCGCTCGCGCAGCTGCGGGTTCGTCACGGGCACGACGACGAAGCCGTCCGCATCGAAGCGGTCGCGCACCGACAGCAGCCCCGTGAACATCACCGCGCCCGTGCGCCGCGCGTAGCCGTACATTGCCGCCGTGTTGTTGCTCGTCAGTTCCGGCTCGAGCAGCAGCCCGTCGAGCGCGCACGCGATGTCGATCAACTGGCGCACCGTCGTGCCGGCCTCGGGCAGCACGTGCGGATGCCGCGCGACATCGGCGAGCGACACCGCGTCGCGCGTCGCGAGCGGATGGTCGTGCCGCACCAGCGCGAAGATCGGTGCGCGCTCGGTGTGCTCGACGCGCACGCCCTTCTCCGGCGCGAGGCTGAAGGTCAGCGCGATGTCCACATCGCCGTCGCGCACGCGCCGCGTCGCGTCTGCCGGCGACACGACCCACACGGAGAAATCGACACCCGGGTGGCGCGCCTTGAAGCTCGCGAGCGCGCCGGGCAGGAAATCGATCGCGAACCCCTCCGAGCACGCGATCTTCAGCAGGCTGCCGTGCAGCGCGTCGAGCCCGCCGATGTCCTTCATCACATGCTCGGCCTCCAGCAGGCTGCGCTGCGCGAAGGCCAGCAGCCGCTCGCCGGCCTCCGACAGCGCCATCCCGCGCGGCCGTCGCTCGAACAGCGGCGCACCGAGCTCGCTCTCGAGCTTCGCGATCTGGCGGCTGATCGCCGACACGGCCACGTGCAGCCGCGCGGATGCGTCGCTGATCGAGCCGGTGCGCGCCACCTCGACGAAATATCGCAACGCGAGGCCATGCAGGAATGCCGCCATCGTTCTGTCTCCGTGCCGTTCTCGGCCACGCTGCTTTGCTTTTTCGGCAAAGGAAGGTTCGAAATTCGATCATTGTGACAAAAAAAACGGCTTTCTAGAATCGATCGCACTTCACGCTGCACATGCGATCCGCGCACGCCGTCAGCCCGACAGAGGAGACCCGACTTGAGCCGTACCGCCGCCATCCAGCATGCGCTGAACCAGTTCGAATCCGGTGCGTTCTTCACGACCCTGAGCCGCCGCGTCGGCCTGCGCACCGAAAGCCAGGAAAGCGGCACCGAAGCCGCTCTGCGCGCCTACCTGACCGACGAAATCGCGCCCGAAGCCGCGCGCCTCGGCTTTACGTCGCGGATCGTCGACAATCCCGTCGACGGCGGCGGCCCGTTCCTGCTCGCGTCGCGCCACGAAGACGATGCGCTGCCGACCGTGCTGATCTACGGTCACGGCGACGTCGTGCGCGGCTATGACGCGCAGTGGCGCGCGCCGTTGTCGCCGTGGACGCTGACGGCTGACGGTGATCGCTGGTACGGCCGCGGCAGCGCCGACAACAAGGGCCAGCACACGATCAACCTGGCCGCGCTGGCGAGCGTGCTCGACGCGCGCGGCGGCCGGCTCGGCTTCAATGCGAAGCTGCTGATCGAGATGGGCGAGGAAACAGGTTCGCCGGGCCTCGACGCGCTGTGCCGCCAGGAGTGCGACGCGCTCGCGGCCGACGTGCTGATCGCGTCCGACGGCCCGCGTATCGCGGCCGCGCGCCCGACCGTGTTCCTCGGCTCGCGCGGCTCGGTCAACTTCAAGCTGAGCCTGCGCGCCCGCGACGGCGCGCACCACTCCGGCAACTGGGGCGGACTGCTGCGCAATCCGGCGATCGTGCTCGCGCACGCGCTCGCGAGCCTCGTCGATGCGCGCGGCGCGATTCGCGTCGCGGGGCTGCGCCCGCCGCCGATCCCGGCCGTCGTGCGCGATGCGCTCGCCGATCTTTCCGTCGGCGGCGGCCCCGGCGATCCGGCGCTCGACGCCGGCTGGGGCGAGCCCGGCCTGTCCGCGGCCGAGCGCGTGTTCGGCTGGAACACGTTCGAGATCCTCGCGTTCAAGGCCGGCAACCCGGAGCACCCCGTCAATGCGATCCCGCCCGTCGCGTATGCGCACTGCCAGTTGCGCTTCGTCGTCGGCACCGACTGGGAAGCGCTGCACGCGCATCTGCGCGCGCACCTCGATGCGCACGGTTTCGGCGACATCGAGATCGACATCGAGCGCGGCGCACCGGCGACGCGCGTGCCGCCGGACGATCCGTGGGTCCGCTGGGCCGTCGCGTCGCTCGCGCGGACCACCGGCAAGAAGCCCGCGATCCTGCCGAACCTCGGCGGCACGCTGCCGAACGAAGTGTTCGCCGACACGCTCGGGCTGCCGACGCTGTGGGTGCCGCACTCGTACCCGGCGTGCTCGCAGCATGCGCCCGACGAGCACCTGCTCGCGAGCGTCGTCAGCGAGGGGCTGCAGATGATGGCCGGCCTCTTCTGGGATCTCGGCGACGACGCGCCGCCCGTTCGCCGCGCGGCACCCGCCGCGGCCGGCGCCGCCCTGTAACGCGCTTCGCCCCTTTCTCGGGACCTGCACACACGATGAATACGACCACCCTGACCTCGCAGGAAGCCGCCCGCCCCAGCGCCGCGAAGATCCGGCGCATCATCTTCGCGGCGTCGATCGGCAACGCACTCGAATGGTTCGACTTGATCGTCTACGGCTTCTTCGCGGTGACGATCGCCAAGCTGTTCTTTCCCGCGACGAGCGAAGCGACGTCGCTGATGCTGACGCTCGGCACGTTCGGGCTGTCCTACCTGATCCGGCCGATCGGCGGCTTCGTGCTCGGTGCGTACGCGGACCGCGCGGGCCGCAAGGCGTCGCTGCTGCTGTCGATCTCGATGATGATGGCCGGCACGCTGCTGATCGCGCTGATGCCGACCTACGCATCGATCGGCATTCTCGCGCCGCTCGGGATCATGCTGTCGCGACTGATGCAGGGCTTTTCCGCGGGCGGCGAATTCGCAAGCTCGACCGCGTTCCTCGTCGAGCACGCACCGCAGCGGCGCGGTTTCATGTCGAGCTGGCAGTTTGCGAGCCAGGGCCTCGCGACGCTGCTCGCTTCGGGCTTCGGCGCGCTGCTGACGTCCACGCTGACATCCGCGCAACTCGAAAGCTGGGGCTGGCGCGTGCCGTTCCTGTTCGGTCTCGCGATCGGCCCGGTCGGGCTGTACATCCGCCGCTATGTCGACGAAGGCGTCGAGTTCAAGACGCAGGCACGCTCCGAAGCGCCGGTGCGCGAGCTGTTCGCGGACCAGAAATTGCGGCTGCTGCTGTCGATCGGCGCGCTGGTGATCTCGACCGCGATCAACTACATGGTGCTGTACATGCCGACCTATGCGATCAAGCAGCTCGGGCTGCCCGCGTCGACGGGCTTCGCGGCGACGCTCGCGACCGGCTTCGTGCTGACGCTCGTGACGCCGGTCGTCGGCCATCTGTCCGATCGCACCGGGCGGATCCGCATGATGGCGGTCGCGGCCGTCCTGATGCTCGTCACCGTGTGGCCGACGTTCGCGTGGCTCACGCGCCACGCGTCGTTTGCGACGATGCTCGCCGCGCTGGTCTGGATCGGTGCGATGAAAGCGATGTACTGCGGCGCGCTGCCGGCGCTGATGGCCGAGCTGTTTCCGTCGCAGACGCGCGCGACGGGCCTCGCGGTCAGCTACAACACGGGTGTCACGCTGTTCGGCGGCTTCGCGCCGTTCGTCATCACCTGGCTGATCAGCACGACCGGCAACCGGCTGTCGCCGGCGCTCTACCTGATGGGCTGCGCGCTGCTGAGCCTCGTCGCGCTGTTCGTTGCGCGCACACGGCTCAAGATGCGGTAACGTAACCGACGACGGCGCAGCATTGCGCCGCCGATGCGGCCCGTTACGGCATCGCTGCCGCGCGGGCCGCATGCCGTTTACGGCGCCGGGTTCGGCTGCAGTTCGTGCAGCGCGTCGATCTCGGCGAGGATCTCGTCGGACAACTTCACGTCGATGCTGCCGATGTTCTCCTTCAACTGCTCGAGCGACGTTGCACCGACCAGGTTGCTGCGCACGAACGGCCGGCTGCTGACGAACGCGAGCGCAAACTGCGCGGGCGACAGCCCGTGACGCTTCGCGAGCGCGACGTAGCGCGACGTCGCCTCGACGGCCTGCGGCTTGCTGTAGCGCTGGAAGCGCTCGAACAGCGTGATGCGCGCGCCGGCCGGACGCGCGCCGTTCTCGTACTTGCCGGACAGCCAGCCGAATGCGAGCGGCGAATACGCGAGCAGGCCGACACCGTCGCGATGCGTGAATTCCGACAGCCCGTTCTCGAACGTGCGGTTCAGCAGGCTGTACGGATTCTGGATGCTCGCGATGCGCGGCAGCCCGAGCTTCTCGGCCGCGCGCAGGAACTGCGCGACGCCCCACGGCGTTTCATTCGACACGCCGACTGCGCGCACCTTGCCGGCTTTCACGAATTCCGCGAGCACGCCGAGAGTTTCCTCGATCGGCACCGTGTACGCATCGTCGACCCACGGATACGCGGGTCGGCCGAACGTCGTCGTGCTGCGATCGGGCCAGTGCAGCTGGTAGAGATCGACGTAGTCGGTCTGCAGCCGCTTGAGGCTGCCGTCGAGCGCCTCGGTCAGGTTCTTGCGGTCGAACTGGTTGCCCTCGCCGCGAATATGGCGCGGGTTGTGCGGCTGCCGGGCCGGGCCCGCGATCTTCGTCGCAAGCACGATCCGGTCGCGCTGCGCGCGATGCTGCGCGAGCCAGGTGCCGATGTACTGCTCGGTGCGCCCCTGCGTATCGGGCTTCGGCGGCACCGGATACATCTCCGCGGCATCGATCAGCGTCACGCCCTGCTCGATCGCGTAGTCGATCTGCTCGTGCGCGTCGCGCTCCGAATTCTGTTCTCCCCACGTCATCGTGCCGAGACCGACCAGGCTGACCTCGATGCCCGAATCGCCGAGTGTGCGGTATTCCATGCTGTTCCTGTCGCGTCGGTGGAAAGCAGGAACGCTATCACATTGAAGCGAGCGCTTCAGACGCGCGCCGCGTGCGCTTACAGGCGGCCTTCGGCGCTGCCATGAATGCCCGGGCGCGGACGACGACCTTGCAACCTGCGTCGCACGACGCGGCCCCCTCCTGCAGCCGGCCCCGCCGGCCGCCGTTCGTTACTGAGGCCGTTGAATGAAGCAGGTCGCCGACGCATGCGCGACGATCTTGTCGTCCGGCGTCTTCAGCGTGCCCTCCGCGACGCCCAGCGAACGCGACAGGTGAATCACGCGCCCTTCCGCGACCAGGTCGACATCGCGCGGCACCGGCCGCAGCATCTTCACGTGCAGATCGACCGTGCCGTAGCCGACACCCGCGTCGAGCATCGAATGCACCGCGCAACCCGTGACCGAATCGAGCACCGTCGCGGCGAACCCGCCGTGCACGCCGCCGAGCGGATTCAGGTGCCGACCATCCGCCCGCGCCGAAAACTTCACATAACCGAGCTCGACATCCAGCGGACGCATCGGAATCGTCTCGGAAATCGACGCGAGTGGCGCGTCGCCCGCCATTGCGGCGCGCAGCAGATCGAGACCAGACAGGGAAAGCGGATTCATCGGGTTGTCTCCGGGTTGAAAGCGCGTCGCCGCGCGAGTAAGTTCTAAATTGGAACTCATTATCAACAACGATACCTTCCGTTGTCAACGCGGCCGCGCCCGTTGCAACCGAAGGCGGGTTCTATAATCGAACCCGCTATTTCGCTGAACCGCCGCAAGACGCACGAGACTCGACGATGAAATGGGATGACATCGGCACACTGAACTGTTCGGTCGCACGCACGCTCGCCGTGCTCGGCGACCGCTGGACCATGCTGATCCTCCGCAACGCGTTCCTCGGCTGCCGCCGCTTCGACGCGTTCCAGGCACAGCTTGGCCTCACCCGCCATATACTGGCCGAACGCCTCGCGCGGCTCGTCGACGAAGGTGTGCTGGTAAAGCGCGCGTATCAGGAGCGCCCGCCGCGCTTCGAATACCGGCTGACGGAAAAAGGCCTCGACCTGTACCCCGCCCTGCTCGCGCTGATGGCATGGGGCGACCGCTGGAAGGACGACGGCCAGGGGCCGCCGGTGCAGTTGCGTCACCGTGCCTGCGGCCAGTTGATGCATGCGGTTACCGTATGCTCTGCCTGCGGTGAACCGCTCGACGCACGCGACGTGCAGCCGGAGCCTGGGCCCGGATGGATCGCGCCCGACGAAGCCGGGGCGCCTGCAGTCGACGACTGACGCGCGGCGCGCGCATGCCTGCGTGACGCACACGAGCCGCACCAAGCCCGCTCGACTGCACTCGTGCCTTGCCTGCACGCCGATGTCCCGCAACGGCACGCGCAATCGCACTGCGTCGTCGGCGACATCCATCGATCGACCTGATCGCACACGCAGATACCTCGCAACGCAACTTTGCGTCATCGCCTCCACCGCCAGCGATCGTCGCGCGGGCAATCCATTCGCATCCGCGCGTGACCGCGCCGCCGCGTCTGCGTTACACTCACGGCCCGCTGTCTCGAAATTGTTCGCTGTCCAAGATGTTGTCGCGCAATCGCCTCGCCGCTGCCTGCCTCGCCGCCTCCCTGCTCGCCACACCGTACGCCGCCTTCGGCAAGACGCAAAGTGAATCGCTGCTTCAGCAAGCGATCGACCTTGTGTCGCGATGGCTGCCGGCGCCTACCCACGAAGCACCCGCGACGCAGGTTGTCGAATCGGCGTTCTCGCCCGACGGCGGCGCCGAGGCACTCGTGCTGAAAGCGATCGGCGCCGCGCGCAGCTCGATTCGCGTCGCCGCCTATTCGTTCACGTCGCCGCCCGTCACGCGCGCGCTGCTCGCCGCAAAGCGACGCGGCGTCAATGTCGCCGTGGTCGTCGACGACAAGGGCAACCGCGCGAAGAGCAGCAAGCAGGCACTGAATCTGCTCATCAATGCAGGCATCCCGACGCGTACGATCGACGCCTATGCGATCCATCACGACAAGTACCTCGTGATCGACGCCGAACACGTCGAAACCGGTTCGTTCAACTACAGCGCGTCGGCGGCCAGCCGCAATTCCGAGAACGTCGTCGTGGTGTGGAACAATCCGCAACTCGCGTCACGCTACCTCACGCACTGGCAAAGCCGCTTCGACCAGGGCACGCCGTACCGCTCCAGCTACTGACGCACGCCGCGCTTTCGCCCGGCTCTCGACACCTCGCATTCGATCCGCCGCACTGCAGATGATCGTCGAGCGTGGCGCGAGTATCAATTCGGCCGAATGGCCAGCACACCGCGCCACGCATCGAACGACACGCGCGACGGTCCGCCGCGCTCAATGGATTTCGGGCAGCCGCCCGGTCGCCGCACCGGCCTGCGTGGTCGGCGCACAGCGGTTCGCATGCCCGTCCACGCCGCTTGCCGACGACGTCGACATGCCGTGGGCGCCGCCCGGCAGCGCGTTGCTCACGCAATCCGTGCTGAATGCCAGTGTGTTCTGAACCATCGGGTAAAGGAGATACAGCGCAAACGCGAGATACCCCGCGTACAGGATTCGAACCATGGTGCGATGGGATGCGATGAACGATTGTCTTCGCCCTGTTTACGGCACCGCGACGCGCACCTTGAGGCATCGCGCAAACGATTCCGCATCGGGACGCAACGCAGGCCCATGGCGCCCGCTTCTCGCCGCATCCTTATCGATCCGGCCGACGTCGCCGAGCCGGTCGAACGCGTGACGGAAGCGCTTGCGTTGCGCAGCACGGCCGGTGCGCGCGGCTACGCGATCCGGTTCAGCGTCGGGAACGTCGCCTACGATCCCGCGCGGCATCGCACGGTGGCCGACCTGCTCGCATCGGCCGACCACCGGATGTACGAGCACAAGCGGCGCGGCAAGACGTCCGGCGCCTGACCGCGGGCGAACCGGACGGGCGCATGCCACCGCCCCGCCGTTCATCCGCGGTTGCCTGGCCGCGTCAGCTTCCGCACGGCGGTGCGCTGGCCATTGCCTCCGCGATCTGCTCGGGCGTCAGGTCGCGCTGATGCGTCGCGAGCGACCAGCGATGCCCGAACGGATCCTCGACCTGTCCATAACGATCGCCCCAGAACATGTCGGCGGCCGGAATCGTCACCGTCGCGCCGGCCGCGACAGCCTTCGCGATCGCCGCATCGGTATCCGGCACGTACAGGTGCAGGCAGACGGCAGTGCCTTTCAGCGCCTTCGGCCCGAGCGCGCCGTGCTCGGGCATTTCATCCACCAGCATCAGTGTCGAATCGCCAATCGCGAGGCACGCGTGCGCGAGCCTGCCGTCAGGCATCGCCAGGCGAAACTGCTCGCTCGCATCGAATGCGCGCTTGTAGAAATCGATGGCTGCGGCTGCGCCGGCGCAGATCAGGTGCGGCGTCAGCGTGCGCATCCCTTCCGGGATCGGTTTGACGGACGTGGACATGGGTGTCGCTCCTTCAATCGGTTGTCGTATCGGGAAACGGGACGGACGCGCAATGCGCACGCCCCCGATACCACGACGGACGAACCCGACGGAAATCGACACGGCGCCCGACATTTTTTGTTTTCTTGAGTGCCGGGTCGTTCAGGTCACGCTCATCGGGCGCAATCAGCCCGCTCGGTCGGCCCGGTCGTCCTGCCCGCCAAACTGCCGGCGACACGCTTCCAGCAACCCGGCCACCGCGTCGAGCGGAAGATCGGCAAACCGGGCGATCGGCAGCATCACGCCGCCCGGGACCTTGGTGCGCGACGAATGCGCCGAGAACTGGTAGCCGATGTAACGATTTCCGGCGACGCGGATGATCCGGAACTCGGTGACGTCGCGCCATTGCGTGACGGGTTTTTCGCGTGCGGAGCCGATCAGCCTGAAACCCGTTTCGTCGACATGCAGCGCCATCTTGCGTCGCGACGAGACGAAGAAGGCGACACCCGCCAGCGCCAGCAGCACGGCCAGCGCCGCGACCGGCCAGAGCGTCGGGGCGGCCGCATAACCGCACAGGCTCGCCGCGGCCAGCACCGCGCACGCAATTGCCCTTCTTTTCAGGCTCCGGCCGTCGACCGCCAGCGTTACCGGCAACCGGCCGATGACCGTTCCCGCGACGGGATCGACGTGCAGGTCGGAATCGTTCGTTTCGCGTTCGTCGTTCATCGTTCAATTACTCGCATCGACGGCAATCGGCACATCGAGATCGGGCGCCATATCAAGGCTCCGCGTACGAACCGGAAAACAGGGATTGGCGACGGGAAATCGTTGCGGTCGAGAACGTCGTGCGTTTCCGCGCACCCCACCCACAATTTTTCGTTCGCAGGGAACGGACACCGTTCAGTCGGCACCGGTCAATTGCACACCTTGACGGTGCCGTTGATCGTGCATTGACCGACAGCCCGGTGACTCTGCCCTGCCAGCTGAGGCGCCAGGCCGATGCCGCGAACCGGCGCTGCCGGCGACGCCGCCGGAACGGCTGCGGTCTCGGGCGACGGCTGCACCGGCGCCGGCCCGGACGCAGTCTGGCAGGCAGCAAGCACCAGGCAAAGCGCGGATGCCAGCGGGGCGATGACAGGTCTGGACATGGTCTCGTGCGCGTGTGCGCGATTCGCTTTTGGTACCGGGCCGCCGTAAATCCCGCAGCCCGTCAAACCGTTCGGTGCGGCCAGCAATGCAGCACGACGGTTATTCGATATTACTCCTCGCGTTCGACGTTGTGCGAGCAGCCTTTCGGTCAGGTGCCGCAAATGCGGCGGCGCCCGCTACCGCCAGCACGCGTCGTTCCGGTCAGATCTGCGGAAGATCCCGCAACGTGCGCGACTCGCTCGTCGCATCGACGTCGAGCTCGATGCCTTCCGACGCATCGCGGTACAGCACGCGTTTCAGCCTGGGTCCGATCGCGGTGGCATCCGATTCCGAGAAGATCGCGCGGACATCGTTGCCGGACGCGAGTGCGCGCGCCACTTCCGCCACCGGCGCCTCGCTCGGCGCCGCCGCCCACGATCGGTCAGCCGGATTCACGGCCGCCCAGCGCACGTGCGTCACGCGCGCGCTGAGCGGATCGATTCGCACACCATTCACCGCAAACATCGACATCGGAATCTCCTTCGAATTTTTTCGCGGCCCGCTTTTGCAGCCCGTCGCACCTATGCGCCGGGTCACGGACAGCCCCAGATCTCGCATACGTTACCCGCAGGGTCCGCCACGGAAATCGCCACCGTGCCATCGCCGTAGTCCCAGTCGTTCAGGATGCTGACGCGGTGCGATTCGAGTCGCGCAACGGCTTCCGAGACGTGCGCCACTTCGATTGCCAGCGCGATCCCATGGCCGGTCGGACGAAACTCCGGATACGGAAACACACCGCCCCTGCCCGTATGAACCGTCAGCGTCGCGCCGTGCACGACAAAACGATGCCACGGATTGCCCTCGGCCGACACACCGTCGGAATACACCGGAAGCGCAAGCGCCGACCGATAGAAATCAACCACCGCCCGATAGCGATCGTATTCGACCGGCACCAGGATGCTCAGACTCGCGATCATGTGCACCTCTCCGGCGAACGCGATTTTCGATGATACATTGGGACGCTTTGCAACCGTCAACAGACAATCGTGTACGGGAGAAACACATGACCGACGCCTGGGGAACCTTCCCTGCCAGAATGGGCGACCATCAGGCTTTCATCAGCTTCAACCACAGCTTTGCGGAAATCGCGGAAGGCGATCCGCGCACGTCGCTGCTCAGCGTGCGCGTCCCCTTCGCGCATCCGACGCCCGAAGGCCTGCCGACCGGCGACGAGTTCGCCGACCTCACGAAGATCGAGGATCTGCTCGACGCCACGATCGCCGCGAAAGGCGGTGTCCAGGTCGGCCGGATCACCGTCGACGGCAACCGGGATTTCCTTTTCTACGTGCCGTTCGACGAAGCGGAGGCGGCGGAACTCGTCGACTCGCTGGCCGAACAGACAACCTACGCGCTGCAGTACGCACACCAGGACGATCCGGACAAGGAAGCGTACTGGCAGACCCTTTACCCGACCGACGACGACTGGCAGATCATGCGCGACATGCGCGTGCTGGATGCACTGCGGCAGAAAGGCGACGCCAGCGACGTGAGCCGGCGCGTGATGCACTGGGCGTACTTCCCGGACCCGAGCGACGCACACCAGTTCGCGGACTGGGCCGAAGCGAAGGGCTATCCGGTCGAATCGGTCGCGCCGACGGAAGACGGCAAGTCGGCCGTACGTTTCTCGCACGAAGGCACGATGGCGCTTGCCGACATCACGCGCCATACGATCGCGATCAATCGCGAGGTGCGTTCGCTCGGAGGTGAATACGACGGATGGGAAACCGGCGTCGAACAGGCTGGCTGAGCGCGTCGACATGCCCGCTGCGCGCGACGTGATGCAACGCGTTCGGCGCAAAAAACATCCCGGCAGCGCTGCTGCTCGCTGCCGGGATCAAGGCATCGCCAGCCGAAACCGGCGATGGGCCTGAGGGTTCGCTCAGGCACGAGGAAAGCGATTCGTGCGGATCAGGCGAACGGATGGCGGGGTGCGCCTGGTTCGATTGCGCAGCCTGCCGAACGCCTGTCCGGTTCCGCCGACGCAGCTCTGCGGCGTCGGACGGGCAAAAAGCCCCCGCTCCTGCGCGAGCGAGCGGGGAAACGGTTGACCGGGCCGGGGAAGAACGGTCAACCGGCCGAATTGTGATCGCGGGTCGCGCAACGGTCTGTGCGGCAACTTACCCTTTGCCAACAATGTGGCGGCATCCGGCAGGTCCGCATGCCGCCTGGCGTCACGATCCGAGCGCACACCTGCGGCCGGCGCGGGCATCGCCGCGATGCAGGCAACAACACCACCGCCCCGGCCATCATCACGCCGTCGGCAGCGACCGTGACGGGCGTCGCGAGTACGCGAACGGCCTTGCCCGCCGTCGTGATGCTGTCGGTCATCTGAATCGCGTACGCATGGGCAAATGACGACCACGTCTTGCCCTGCGCGAAACCGTCGGCCAGATAGCGCGAACCGTCCAGCGCGCCCTTCATCTTCGGATCGAAGCGTCCGTCCTTCTTGAAGCTGTCCGCCAGCGCGCGATCCCGGTCGTCGTCGGCCATCTCGATGTGGTGAAGTTCGAACTGGGATCTGCCCGAGATCTTGCCGCCCTGTGCGACGAAATCGCAAAGCGACGCCTTTGATCGACTTCCGGTATCACGATGCCAATACGGCGCCGAAATGCTCGGGCATGTCGAAGACGTAGTGATATTTCTTGCCGAACAAATTTCTTGCCGTCCTCGCTAATGAGGAATCGATCGACGGTCGCTTCGTATCTGCGGTTTTCGAACCCTGTCGGACCGGCAGCGGCAATGATCGCGCCAGTCATCAGCAGCACTCTTCCTTTCATGTTTGGAGTTCGATTTTGTTTTTGTTCAGGTGGACGTTTTCGGACCCGGTCCAGTTTCCGGCAAGTCGAGGGCGATGTCAAAGCAGGATTATTCTATTTTTCGAGTGCCGTGATTTCGGCTTCATTTTCTTGTGTCGATTTTCTTGAAACCATGTTTCGCGAACGCAATAACCTGCGTCAGGACAACCCGGTTTCGTCATCAGGGCGAGCCGCTGGAAAACCAATCGACGACCATATCGATCCAGTCGACCTCGCTGACGATTTCAACGACGGTTTCGCCGACGATTTCGGCAGTCGATGGGCCTGTTGCCGCAACGCCTGCCGAGGCAACCGCGTTTGCCTTCGCAATTTCGGCAGACGGGCCGGACCTCGGGTCGGCAAGCCGCTCCAGCCAGTCGACGATATTTGCACGCGCATCCTCTTCATCGGCGAAGTCGTTCCGCTCGAGAAAGCGATCGAACACGATCCACGCAAGCGTCTTGCTCCGCGAATCGGATCCCAGTTTCCAGTCGACAACACCGGTGCGGCCGGACTCCCTGATTTCGAGCGTCGCTGTGAAACAGTAGTCGAGATATTCGATTTCAAGTCTAGACGACATGGTTTTCTGCGATCAATCTGCCCTCTCTGTTCTTATGATGATCCGCGCCTGCACGGTTTCGCAACGCCGTATGAATATTGCATGAATTTCGCGCAGCGAGTCTTTCCGCTGGAAGTATCGCGATATTCTCGAAACCTGTCGATATCGGCCACCGACGCATGATCGCATCCGCTTTGCCAACCGTTCCTGCTGTGCTTCCGGTTCCGCTGTGAATCGTTCCGCTTTCCTGATCCGGTATCGATCTGCTCCGCTGTCGTAATTGCGCTGCTAAACTCCGGCCACCGAGACCGCTTGCGCCACCAGAGGAAAAATGACACTCGCCCGCGCACAACTGAATGGCGTAGACGTCTGGATTATCCAGCTTCCCGGGCACGTCCCCTATGCCTATACGCATCTCAAGCGGGTATTCTCGTCCGACGACTCGCGACATCGGGTCGTGACGATCGACCTGAAGAAGTTGCTGACCTGCGCCGATCGCGACACGACGGACTACGTGCTGCCGTCGGTTCAGTACTGGGCGCCCGGAAAAGCCGCGGGTATTCGCGAATTCCTCGATCCGGACCAGGACAAGATTCCGGACATGCCGCTCATCACGTTTCGCGTGACGAGAACGCGAACGCTGCTCGGCATCCCCGGCCTGTCGAAAGTCGGCGTCGCGTCATTCCGCAACGGCCAGCATCGCGCACGCTATCTCGCCTATGCAGGCGCGACGATCCTGCCCGTCGAGGTGCACGAGACGGAAGCCGATTTGCTCGTGCGGTATTGCGGCGAGTGACGGACGAGCAAATCCGGCTTTTGCGCGGCGCGATTTCGTAGCGGCCGGGAGTAGTTGCACATCGGGTGATCGTTCGTTTGCATGCGGGCGAGCGCCTAAGCCCGTATCGCGTAGATCCGGTCGGTGACCTCCGTCTGGCCGATGCGGCTCGTTTCGATACCCGCCAATTTCCAGCCGTTGTGCTCATAGAAACCGATCGCGCGCGCGTTGCCGTCCAGCACCGACAGATGGACCTTCTCCACGCCGAGCGTTCGGGCCCACGCGCGAACGGCTTCGATCATGCGCCTGCCTGTACCGCTTCCGTGATGCGAAGGATGGACATGCAGGCAGTCAAGCAGCACGCCGCGCTCCGGATCGACCGGGCGTTCGGCACTGACGAAGCCGACAGGTTCGCCGTCGGACTCGGCGATCAGCACGAGGCCCCACTCTGTTTCATTGCGATCGAGATATTTCCGCCACCGGACCGCGTGTTCCGTCGGCACCTCGTCGGACAGATAGGCCGCCGGGAGGATATGGCTGTATGCGGTTTGCCAACTCAGGGTGTGCAGGCGGGCGATGAGGGGCGCGTCGGGCGCTGTCGCGGCACGTAGTACGGTCCGGATTTCCGGCATGGGTGGCTACTCCTTCCGCTGGTTCTCTTGATCGGAATGTCTCGTCGCAAAATATACCGTTCTTTCCGGTATGCGAAGCTCGCCACGAGCCCGGTGCAATAGCGCTGCGTGAGTGCGGCGTATTTACTGAAGCCATCGCATCAATGCGCGTCCGTCAAACTCGGCGATGGCATTGCATTCGGTGGCGACTTGCGGGGACATCGGCGCGCAGGCAAAAAATCCCGACACCTTCGCTGGGCGTCGGGATCGAACGGCCCTGCAAAGCATGAGGGCACGAGGAAGTCGACACATTACATCGATGCAAGACGGTAGCGCTTTGTCGATTCACGCCAAGTCCCTGCTCTATTTCGCCAAGTTTCCGATTCAAGGGCGCCGTAAACGAAAAAAGCCTGCTCGCGCAGAACGCGAGCAGGCAAGAAAACGGATCAGCATTCGAGGCACGAGGGCTGTCCAGGGAAGATAACGGCACACCGCGCGCAAACCGTAGCCGAGCAGGACGCGTCGCTCGCGGATTGGGCGAGCATGTTGTCATGGCGAAACGCCAACGAAGAGCGACGCACATCTGCGTCCCGGTCCGTTGACGGTTTTGCGATCGGCGCCGGCGACGTCGCAGACACGAAAAGAAGCGGTGCTATACCCACCAGTTGATGTCGTGTCCCGTCAGCCACAACCAAAAGTTGCTTCCCACTGCCGGCGCAGCTTTCGCTGCACTTACCGCGAGATCGTTCTTCATCGATTCCCCGTAAACGAAAAAACCGCCCGAAGGCGGCTTCTGTCTTCCAATGGACCGCCGGGCTATTTCGGCGCCAGTTGAACCATCGTTTGAAGCGCGTTCGACCTCACAACGCGGTACGACGGCAGATCGCTTGAAATGTCTATACCCAGATCTGGTGCGCTGCCCCCCTGTCCCACAAACACACAAGCGAATTCGTTGTCCCTCAACTGAGTGATCATCGAATCTCGATCACGGACTGTCAGCGTCTCCGCGTTTCCAGGGCCGATCAGCGGTGAAACCAAATGAAGCGAGGCATAGTAAAGCCCTTGACGCTTGGAAAGGATGACGCACGCCTCACCCTCGCGCGTGTGCAATGAGATGAATTCGATTTCGTCATGAACAACTGGCGATGCCGGCACAGACCTTTCAACAATTGCAGACCTCGCCGAATCTGCGAGCATCGGTATACCTCGAATGAAGGCCACGCAACAAAGTAGCATCACCCCTCCCGAGATAGCCGCAGGCGCCAGAAATGAGCGATTCAATATTCCGGCGGCCGTCGCGCGAATTGCCCGATCCGACATCAGCGACGCCGCCAATAACGCAGGCCACGATACCGTGATGAGATTGAGAATGTGAGACCTCCCCTCGTAGTAAACGAAGAGTCCTGTCCCAAGCATGCATGTGTAGAGCAACACATCGGCCGATCGGTTCCGCGGTGATTTCCGCCAACTCGAAGCAGCAGAAAGAACGCCCAACAAGTAGACGCCCAACACGGCCATCCACGGACTTGCGCTGAGCGGTAAGGGCAGCATCATGAAACCAAGCCCGTAGAACAACTTCTGGTAGTCGACGAGCCACGTCAACTGCAGCGGCCTATCTGCCTTTGTCCATAGGTATAACGCCATGACAGCGATCGCAATCGCAAAGATCGCAAGATGCAGCCACACCTTTAGTACGATCGCATGGCGCTCAACACGCGAACCTTCTTTATCGCGCGAAAACAAGGCTGCCCACTTCGCAACCAGGAATACTCCGAAGGCCGCCTCCACCATCAGCCCTGAATCGGCATTCCATAGACTAGCAACCGCGCCGATCAGGGACATGAAGACTGCACGTCGAAGAGTCGGCATTTGTGCATAGCTGTAAAATGCGAGCAGGGAAAGCGCTGGCCAAAAAAAACGAATAGGCCAATATTGAAAGTACTGTTCCCGAATGCCAACCATGAACAGGCACGTCTCATACGTGACCATCACAAGTGCAATGCCGAATCCGATTTTGAACAACGGATGGCGAAGCAATCGCTGCGCAACTGAGTAGACGGCGACTAAAGATGCGACTTGCATCGCTGCAAATAATACGGAGAAGGTAAATACCGACAGTCCTACGAGCCGAAAGAGGGGGCCGACGAACTCGGGAAAGAGCCCATATTGAGATGGAAGATCAGCGAGAAGCGTACGACCGCCAACCACTTGGCTCACGGAATAAATGACTGCGTCCACGCTCGTCGACCACGTTGGGTTTTCGGTGATCGAGTTCACATTTAGGATACGCCATGCGACTAGTTGGAGCCCGACGCTTGCGACAAACAGCACCAATGCGATCAATGATGCTGATCGCTTCGCGTTGCGCGCCCGCGCGTCAACCGGAATAGCACATACCAGCACAGCAACCACAACTGCACCAAACAGCAGAAGAAGCGGGTGCTCGCCAGTCGGAACCACTCCTGTCAACAGGGAACTGTCGAATCCGAACTGAGCAAATGGCACAAAGAACGCTGCCGCAACGGCTGCGACAACTGTCGTCGATAACGCAACCGACGACCACCGGAACCGGCATCCACATCCCAGCAGCACGAAAAGAAACGCGGAGACCGGTATTGCAGATGCCAGCAATAAGAACGTGAATCGCTCGACAGGCTTGGGGGCCAGGTCCGCTCGATAGACGGGTAACAGAATGGAAGCATCGACTGCATGAACCCCGGCATGCGACCGATACAACGATGCCACGAGCCAAGCTATGGCCGCCGCTGCGATTGCAAAGCCCAGGAAGGTGACGTGGAGCTGGGAGACTGACTCCTCTGCGCGCGTCCGTCGCCGCAATGAATTTGCTTCGATGCCGGTTATATCCATGTCTATCAGCAGCCGTTTTCCCAAACACCGCATTCTACGCGATAGCCTCGGATTGGCACGGATAGCGATCTCACGATGCCGTCGGAGCAGGTATGCCGGATTCCGCACCACCAGCCGCATCGTAAAAGGATTTCCACATTGCATCAGCAGTCGAGACAGTGCCAAGGTTGGCATATATCGATCAATCTTGAGGGCTGGCGAAGTACGCGACGATTGTCGATTTTGTCGAATCGAAAAATTGAACGTTTAATGTGGTTGGCATGCGATTCTCGTTATATCGAATATCCGGACAATTTCATAAAGAACGAAACCGTTCCAGAACTGCCATTGAAGTTATAGTACAACCATTGCGGCGATATCAACGGGATCTGCCTGAACCAAGAATTGAATGACTGGGCTCCGCTGGTAGAAAGAGCGTTATCAGCCCGACCGAATCCGAGCGAGTTGCCTGCTACCTGCATGCCCGCATTTGCCGCTACGGAAGTAGAGACTGGAAGCGGCGGCTCGTCGTCACGCCGAACGGCGTACGCGCCTCCTGAAGCGCGAGCAGCTGCGAGTAGATCGCGTTCACGTACTGCGCCGATAGCATTCCGCCACCCTCGAACGTCGCTTCCGCGGCGCCGAGCAGCGCCTCGTAGTCGGCGTTGCTCCAGCCGCATCGCATCGCGACATCCGGCTGGCGCTTGAACGCGTGATCGGTCATCTGCGCACCCTGCTCGACCGGATGCTCCGTGATCGTCAGCTCGTCATTACCGGCGGTCGCCTGACGGCGGCATCTTCATTTCCATCAAAGGGTATCAACTATGGATAGAACAAGCGGTGGCGTAGAGATTCGCACGTCATCCATCCGTCTGAACTTCACACTGCACGGCAAAAGAGAGCGGTAAACGCTGATGCTGAACGGCAAACCGATGCCGCCCATTCCAGCGAACGTCAAGTACGCCCACCGCCAGATCGCCGAGATCGTCGATCGGTTCAGGCTTGGAACCTTCAGTTTGGTCGAGTATTTTCCGAGCAGCGGTGCGCCGAGCACACTTACTGTCGGCGGCTAGCTCGATATATGGCTCGCCGCACAGCGCATCGAGCCGTCGACGAAAGACGGGTACGAAAGTGCTATCCGATTTTGGAAGGCCGCGGCCTGCGATAAAAATCAGAATGTATTAGGTCCGACGCCACTTCGAAAACTCAAGTTGAGCCACGTCTTGACGGCGATCGCAGGCCGGCCGGACCTAAGCGGCAAGACGATCAACAACTACGTTTCGGTGCTGAGAAAGGCTCTCGAGCTAGCCGTGTCCGACAACGTGCTGACGAACAACCCCGCCGCGGATGTTCCCCGCGCCAAGCATCGGAAGCCCCTACCCGATCCATTTTCTCGCGACGAGTCGGAACGAGTCATCGGTGAAGCTGAACGCGCCTATCCGGGACAAGTCCACAACCTCATCGAATTCTGGTTCTGGACCGGTCTACGTACGTCCGAGCTTTTTGGATTGCAGCGGTTGAACGTGGATTTGCAGAACGGGACAATTCTGGTCGCAGAAGCGCTCGTACGTGGCGAACACAAGGATCGAACGAAAACGGCAGTTGCCCGCACGATTCGCCTCATCAGCCGGGCACTCGCCGCGTTGATTCGTCAGCGATCTTTACCCAGATCTCCGGCGCCGCAGTATTTCACGACCCACGGTACGGCACCCGATGGGAAGACGAACGAGCATTCCGAAGAAGCTTCTGGACGCCGCTTCTGAAGCGGCCGGGAATTCGCTACCGCCGGCCGTACAACATGCGGCATAGCTACGCGACGGCAATGCTGATGGCCGGAATGATCCCAGCCTTTTGCGCGAAACAGCTCGGGCACAGCATCGAGATGTTCCTGACAACGTACGCGAAATGGATGGGTGGCGAGCAGAACGCTCTAGAGATGGCGAGGCTCGAATCGACGCTATTGTCCCCGAGTTGTCCCCCGCAAAGCAAAACAGGCGCCTAAGCGCCTGTTTTGTTTATGCATTCTGTGGGGTGGCTGATGGGACTCGAACCCACGACGACAGGAATCACAATCCTGGACTCTACCAACTGAGCTACAGCCACCACTGATACTGCTTTTTGCTCTTCGCTGTTTTTGTTTCAGCAGCGAAGAGCAAGATTATACGAAGTCTTTTGAATCTTGCAAAGCCTTTTTTTCAAAAAAATCTTCGGCTTCGTTCAGATGCGCGCGCGCCTCGTCGAACACGGCCAGATCGCCGCGCGCGAGCTTCTTGTTGTCGGACAGCACGCGACGCCAGCCGCGTGCGCCGGGCACGCCGCGATACAGCCCGAGCGCATGCCGCACGATCGCGCCGAGATAGGTCCCGCGCTTCAGCTCAGCCGCGCAGTATTCGATCAATTGCGCTTCCGCTTCTTCGCGCGTCGGCACCGCGCCCGTCGATCCGTAGAAGCGCGCATCGACTTCCGCGAGCACGTACGGGTTGTGATACGCCTCGCGGCCGAGCATCACGCCGTCGACATGCTCGAGATGCTGAGCGACCTCGTCGAGCGTCTTGATGCCACCGTTGATGACGATCTCCAGCGACGGAAAATCGCGCTTCAACTGATACGCATAGTCGTACTTGAGCGGCGGAATCTCGCGATTCTCCTTCGGCGACAGCCCCTTCAGGATCGCGTTGCGGGCATGCACGACGAACGTTTCGCAGCCGGCCTCAGCCACCGTGCCGACGAAGTCGCGCACGAACGCGTAATCCTCGACCGAGTCCACACCGATCCGGTGCTTGACCGTAACCGGCACCGACACCGCATCGCGCATCGCCTTCACACAATCGGCGACGAGCTGCGGCTCGTTCATCAGGCACGCGCCGAACGCGCCGCGCTGCACACGCTCGGACGGACATCCGCAGTTCAGGTTGATTTCGTCGTAGCCCCACTGCTCGCCGAGCTTCGCGGCGCGCGCGAGATCGTCGCGTTCGCTGCCGCCCAATTGCAGCGCGACCGGCGATTCGTTCGGCGTGAACGCGAGATGCCGCTGGGCATCGCCGAACAGCAGCGCCCCGGTCGTGATCATCTCCGTATACAGCCACGTATCGCGCGTCAGCGTACGGTGGAACGACCGGCAATGGCGGTCGGTCCAGTCGAGCATCGGCGCGACGGATACGCGGCGGGGAGGAAGCGAAGGCGGTACGGGCATGGAATTCGGGCAACAGGCCAGGCGGCGCGGAAACAACCCGGCATTTTACCGCAACACGGGCCTTGCCTGCCCGGCAGCCGCGCTACCCGTCGCCCAGTTCCGCATCGACCGCCCGCCGCGCCTCGTCGAGCACGCGCTCGATCACGCGCCGTTCGGTCAGCAGCAACCCGTCGACCTTGACGAGCCGCCAGTCGATCCGCACGGCGTCGCCCTGCAGCACGCGGTAGTGCGCGTGCTCGCCGTCCCAGACCTGCTCGGTCTTCACCTCGATCTCGAAGCCGCGGTACGGCTCGCTGAAATCGCCGAGGTCGCTGCCTCTCGGTTCCATCGCACGCTCCGTGGCGACGCGGCGCCAAGCCGCCCGTGCAGCCGGCGCCGTGCACTCAGTCGTATTCGTCGGACAAAAAGGATTTGCCGTCGGCCGTCAGGTCGACGCGATCGGCCGCCGCCTGATAGATCAGCCCCTCGTTCAGCAACGCATAGACGACGTCGCCGAACGCGGTAGGAACCGGCCGGCTGTCGCCGAACTGGTCGATCCACTTCAGCGCCTCGATGGCTTCGGGGGAAAGGATGGGGGTCATGCGTTGCCCTCCGGCATCGGTGTCGTTCCATCCTAACACTTCGTCCGGACGCCGAATACCGAGGCAAACGCGCTGCGGGAACGTCGGACGACACCAACGGGCAGGCTTGCCCGCCGGTGCCGCACCGACGCAGGAAACGCGCGCTCAGAGACGCGCGATCGATACTTCGGTCGACTTCACGAGTGCGACGACCTCCGCGCCGACCTTCAGTTCGAGTTCGTCGACCGAGCGGGTCGTGATCACCGACGTGACGATGCCGAACGGCGTCTCGACGTCGACCTCGGACACCACCGGCCCGCGAATGATCTCCTTCACCTTGCCTTTGAACTGGTTACGCACGTTGATTGCAGTGATGCTCATCGGGTTGATCGCTCCGAAGAAAAAGTCTCAGAACGGGCGGCCGGAGCCGCCCGGATTTAAACGGCCCAGCGGATCTGCCCGACCGGTCGAACGTTGTCTGCGTCATGCACCGCGCCATGTTCGGCCACGCCAGGCCCGCCGGCGAGCACGCGCTTCAGCACGCGGTCTTCCAGCGCCGCAAACGCAGCCGATGCGCGAGCACGCGGCCGGTCGAGCGGTACGGGTTGGTCAAGCGCCACGCGCCCCTGCTCGATGAGCAGGATGCGGTCGCCGAGCGCGACAGCCTCCTGCACGTCGTGCGTGACGAGCAGCGCGGTGAACCGATGCTCGCGCCACAAGCGCTCGATCAGCGCATGCATCTCGATGCGGGTCAGCGCGTCGAGTGCGCCGAGCGGCTCGTCGAGCAACAGCAGTTGCGGCCGGTGCACGAGTGCGCGCGCCAGTGCAACACGCTGCCGCTGGCCGCCCGACAGTTGCGCCGGCCAGTCGTTCGCCCGCTCCAGCAGGCCGACTTCATCGAGCACCGCACGCGCGTCGTCGCGCGCGCCGCGCCCGAGGCCGAGCATCACGTTCTGCAGCACGGTCTTCCACGGCAGCAGGCGCGCATCCTGGTACATGATCCGCGTATCGAGCGCGCCGCCGCCGTCGCCGCGCGTCACGAGCGCGCCGCTGCTCGGCTGCTCGAGTCCCGCGACGAGACGCAGCAGCGTCGACTTGCCGCAGCCGCTGCGGCCGACGATCGCGACGAAGCTGCCGCGCGCGATGCCGAGTTCGACGTTGTCGAGCACCGTGCGCGCGCCGAAGCGCTTGCTGACACCCGACAGCGTGACCGCATCGTCGGGTGCCGGGCTCGCCGCCCGCCGCCGCGCGAGCGGAACAACGGATGCGCTACCGTCACGATCGAGGATCGCCGCGTCTCGCGCGTCGCCGTCCGCGACGCGCGCCTGGGCAAGCTCGACCTCCAGGTCTGCGCCGGCGAGCGGTCCGTAGGCGGCCGCCGAAGTCGTCGCATTCATGCCTTTGCTCCTGATTGGTAAGCGGGGTGCCAGCGCAGCGTCACGCGCTCGAGCCATTTCGCCAGCACGTCGGCCAGCTTGCCGAGCACCGCGTACAACAGGATGCCGACCACCACCACATCGGTCTGCAGGAATTCACGCGCGTTCATCGTCATGTAGCCGATGCCCGACTGCGCGGAGATGGTTTCCGCGACGATCAGCATCACCCACATCAGCCCGAGCGCGAAACGCACGCCGACGAGGATCGACGGCAACGCACCGGGAAGGATCACGTCGCGATACAGCGCGAAGCCGCGCACGCCGTAACTCTTCGCCATCTCGATCAGGTTCGCGTCGACCGAGCGGATCCCGTGATACGTGTTGATGTAAACCGGGAAGAACACACCGAGCGCGACGAGGAACAGCTTCGCCTTCTCGTCGATGCCGAACCACAGGATCACGAGCGGAATCATCGCGAGCGCCGGGATGTTGCGGATCATCTGGATCGTCGAATCGAGCGCGACCTCGGCGGCCTTCGACAGGCCGGTCGCGAGCCCCAGTGCGAGACCGACGCCGCCGCCGATCGCAAAACCGAACAGCGCGCGCCACGTGCTGACCTTCACGTTCGCCCACATTTCGCCCGACGTCACGAGCGACCACGCTGCACGCACGACCGCAACCGGCTCGGGCAGCACGCGGGTCGACAGCCAGCCGGTGCGCGCGCCGACTTCCCACACAACCAGCAGCGCGAGGGGCACGAGCCACGGCGCGACGCCGCGCCATGCGCGGGCGGCCACGGCGGCACCCGTCATCGACGTTTTCGTTGTCATCGCAGGCCTCTCCTCGCTCAACTCTGGCTTGCCTTCGGCAGATAGCTGTTGCCGACGATCTCGCCGAACGGCCCCGACAGCGGGCCGGCCGGCCGCTGCGCGCCCTTGCCCTTGATCAGCGGGAACACGAGTTCGGCAAAGCGATACGACTCCTCGAGGTGCGGATAACCGGACAGGATGAACGTCTCGATGCCGAGGTCCGCGTATTCGCGCATGCGTTCGGCGACCTGCTCGGGATTGCCGACGAGCGCCGTGCCCGCCCCGCCGCGCACGAGACCGACGCCGGCCCACAGGTTCGGATACACCTCGAGCGCCTCGCGGCCGCCGCGCTTGCCGCCGTGCAGCGCGGCCATCCGGCGCTGGCCTTCCGAGTCCATGTTCGCGAATGCCTTCTGAGCACGCGCGATCGTGTCGTCGTCGAGGCGGCTGATCAGGCGCTCGGCGTCACGCCATGCTTCGTCCTCGGTCTCGCGCACGATCACGTGCAGGCGAATACCGAACTTGATCTTGCGGCCGCGCGCCTCCGCGCGGGCACGGATGTCGGCGATCTTCTTCGCGACGGCCTCGGGCGGCTCGCCCCAGGTCAGATAGGTATCGATATGATCGGCGGCAATCGCGTGCGCGGCGGGCGACGAGCCGCCGAACCACAGCGGCGGATGCGGACGCTGCACGGGCGGATAAAGCGCCTTGCCGCCCTTCGACTGCAAGTGCTTGCCGATGTAGTCGAAGCCGCCGTTGTCGTGCGACGCGGCAAGCAGCCCGCGCCAGATATTCAGGAAGTCGTCGGTGATCTCGTAACGCGTATCGTGATCGGCGAACAGGCCGTCGCCTTCGAGTTCGGCCGCATCGCCGCCCGTCACGACGTTGATCAGCAGGCGGCCGCCCGACAGGCGGTCGAACGTCGCGGCCATGCGCGCCGACAGCCCCGGCGACGCGATGCCGGGACGAATTGCAACCAGGAACTTCAGGCGCTGCGTGGCCGGAATGAGGCTCGACGCAACGACCCACGCATCCTCGCAGGAACGACCGGTCGGCAGCAGCACGCCTTCGTACCCAAGCGTGTCCGCCGCGACGGCGACCTGCTTGAAATAATCGTAATCCGCGGCGCGCGCGCCTTCGGCCGTGCCGAGGTAGCGGCTGTCGCCATGCGTGGGGATAAACCAGAACACATTCATCTGCTGCTCCTGCTTGACTGTTCTTGCCGAAATTTGGAAAAGACGTCGCCCTGCTCGCGTCGCGGATGAGCGGCGCATGCATGGTGTGCGTTCGAATCGGGATGGTTCGCCGGTCAGGCCGTGCCGCGGGCGAATACGCGATTGCACGGCTGTTTCTGGGAAATCAGTCTAGGGATCGGTGCAGGGCTTTGGAACGATTTTTTTGAGCTTAGGTTTTCCGCTTTCGTGATTAGCGCGACGCTGGAGCGAATATCGCGGCGGCCCGGCCCTATAATGACGCAACTATCCGAATAACTCCGCGCGAACGGCCCCGGCCGGGCGCGCCTGCGGTGCACTCATCGATGCAGAAAGTCATTTTGCCGTTCCTGTCCGGCTTCCTTGCCGCCCTGTTCTTCCGCGAGGCCACGCTCGCACTCCTTCACACAGCGGACCTGATCGCCGCGGCCGGCTTCTCCACGCAGCCGTTCGCGCCGCTCGGCATTCCTGAATTTGTCGCGAACGCGCTGATCAGCGCGTGCTGCGCGATTCCGATGGCGTGGCTGTTGCGCGTGTCGCCGGAACGCGAGGCGTCGTGGATCGGCGCACTCATGTTCGGCGGCATCGTGCTGACTGCAGCACGCGTGTTCGCGATCGATCCGCTGCGCGGCATCTGGCCGGCGGGCAACATGATGCCCGTGCTCGCGGCCGGCTTCGCGGCGAATGCGGTGTGGGGATTCGGTGCACTCGTGTTCATGCGCGCGTTCATGTCGGACGACGCGGGCAACGAGTAACGCGGGCCCGGGCTCCGCGCCCTTCGACCGCAGATCGATCGACGGTCGATAAACAAAAAGGCCGCCTGCATGTGCAGGCGGCCTTTTCGTTTCTGTCTCGCACGCGGGTCAGTCCTTCAGGTTCCGCAACGGATGCGTATCGGGCGTCCACGGGCTGCCGAACATCGCGAGCACCTCTGCCCGATCGATGTCGGCGGCCGACTTGAAGCGCCAGGCCGGCTGTTGATCCTTGTCGACGATCAGCGCGCGCACGCCCTCGATCACATCGCCGCGCGCGAACGTCGAGCGCGTGAGATCGAGATCGCGCCGCAGGCATTCGGCCATCGTCGCGCCGCGTGCGCGCTCGACGACTTCGAGCGACACGGCCATCGACAGCGGCGACAGTTGGCCGCGCATCGCGTGAGTCGCCTTCTCGATCCACCCGTCGACGGCCGCGCAATCCGGTTCGGCATCGAGCGACGCGAGGATCGCGTTGATGTCGGGCTGCGCGAAATGGCGGTCGATCCCGGCGCGCGCATCGGCCAGCGCCGACGTGTCCGGCGTCGGCACGACCTTGTGCGCGGCAGCCGCGTCGGCCACGCAGGCGACGGCCAGTGCACCGCTGTCGATGCGCGCGCTGCGCAGCGTGTCGAGCAGCGCCGGCAGCGCGGCATCGGGCAGATAGACGTCGGCGAGCTGCGCGTACAGTGCACCGGCCGCGTCGAGCGTCGCGCCCGTCACGGCGAGATAACGACCGATCGCACCGGGCGTGCGCGCGAGAAACCAGCTCATCCCGACGTCCGGGAACAGGCCGATGCGCGTTTCGGGCATCGCCATCTTCGTCGAATCGGTCACGACGCGCAGGCCGCCCGTATGCCGCGCCGCCTGCGAAATACCCATGCCGCCGCCCATCACGACGCCGTGCATCAGCGCGATATAAGGCTTCGGATACGTGAAGATCGTATGGTTCAGCGTGTATTCGTCGATGAAGAACGCGTCGATCGCATCGCGGTCGCCGCGCTGCCATGCGTCGTGGAAAAAGCGCACGTCGCCGCCCGCGCAGAACGCGCGCGGATGCGGACTGTGCACGACGACCGCAACCACCTCCGGATCGTCGCGCCACGCGTCGAGCGCCTGCTGCATCAGCCGGATCATGCCGACCGACAGCGCGTTCAATGCCTTCGGCCGGTTCAGTTCGAGAAAACCGATGCGGTTCGCGACATAGGCGCGCACGTCAGGCTGGGCGGATTCGGCGGAAACGGCAGCGGAAGTGGAATCGGTCATGAGGGCCATCCGGCAAACGGCAGTCGCACGTTCAGTGCGCCTGCATCTTCGAGAACAGGTTCAGCACCACGACGCCCGCGACGATCAGCCCGAGGCCGATCACCGCCGGCACGTCCGGCACCTGACGATAGAGCAGCATCGCGACGAGCGTGATCAGCACGATGCCGGCGCCCGACCAGACTGCATAGATGATGCCGACGGGCATCGTGCGCAGCGTCAGCGACAGGCAGTAGAACGCGATGCCGTAACCGGCGACGACGAGCGCCGACGGCCAGAAGCGCGTGAAGCCGTCCGCCGCGCGCAGCGCGGACGTGCCGACCACTTCCGCGACGATCGCGATCGCGAGCCATGCGTATCCGGGAAGTTGCATCGCTCAGCTCCTTGCGAGGGCCAGCACGGCGTAGTCCTGGCCGAGCTCCGCACACAGCGCCTCGACGACGAATTCGTGGTCCGCGCGCTGCGGCAGCCCCGACGCGGTGATCGAGCCGATCACGCCGGCGCCCGCGACAGTCAGCGGAAACGAACCGCCGTGCGGCGAATATTCGGCGATCGGCAGCCCGTGCTTGTCCGCCAGCGTGGCGCCGGCCTGCTGCATGCGCAGGCCGATCGCATACGAGCTGCGCCGGAAATGCGCGACGACGTTGCGCTTGCGGCGGACCCAGTCCGCGTTGTCGGGTGTCGCACCGGCGAGCGCCGCGTAGAACAGCGGCTGGCCGAACGTGACGATGTCGATCGCGATGGCATGGCCGCGCGACGTCGCGAGCGCATGCATCCGGTTGCCGAGCGCCCATGCGCGGGCCGGGTCGAAATGGGGAAACACGAGCGCCTGTTCCTGCGCGCCGATCGATTGAAGATCGTGAGCGATGTCCATGAATCCGTCGATGCAATAAGGTGAGTTGCAATGGTGCCGATGCGATCGCACACGACGCCGCTGCTGAAGAGACGAAACAAACCGCTCGATTCTAGCGCACGCCCCCACCGTGCCGTCCCCACGAGACGCGACACGCGATTGTCAGAAAGTGCTTGCACGCGCTCGGGTAACTCCTTATAATTCATTTCTTCGACGGACGCGGGGTGGAGCAGTCTGGCAGCTCGTCGGGCTCATAACCCGAAGGTCGTAGGTTCAAATCCTACCCCCGCAACCAACCCGTCCAGATTCATGCAAAAAGCCCGGTCTCGTACCGGGCTTTTTGTTTTTTCGCACTCGATCCCCGCCCGCTCTCCGCACCCGCCCGCCGCTTCGCGGCGGCACGCCGCCGGCATGCGCGGGCGTTCAAGAATGCCGCGCCCCGGTGATACACTCGCATCACCTCGTCCCTTCCACTCGACATGAAATTCTGCTCCGTCTGCGGCCACGAAGTCATCGCGCGTATTCCTCCCGGCGACAACCGCGAGCGATTCATCTGCGATCACTGCGGCACGATCCATTACCAGAATCCGCGCAACGTCGTCGGCACGGTCCCGGTCTGGGGCGATCAGATCCTGCTGTGCCGCCGCGCGATCGAACCGCGCTACGGGTTCTGGACGCTGCCCGCAGGCTTCATGGAAATGGGCGAGACGACGGCCGAAGCCGCCGCGCGCGAAACGCTCGAGGAAGCCGGCGCGCGCGTCGAGGTGCAGAACCTGTTCACGCTGCTCAACGTGCCGCACGTGCACCAGGTCCACCTGTTCTACCTCGCGCGGCTCACCGATCCGGGTTTCGAAGCCGGCGAGGAAAGCCTCGAAGTGAAGCTGTTCGACGAAGCCGACATCCCGTGGGACGAAATCGCGTTCCCGACCGTCAGCCAGACCCTGCGATTCTTCTTCGCCGATCGCGCCGCCGGCGACTACGGCGTACACACCGGCGATATCTTCCGCTCGCTGCGCAACGGCTGAGCCCGCCCCCATGGTCCCCTGGCTCGGCCCGGACGATCCGTTTCCGCCCATCGAACGCGCGCTCGGTCCCGCGACCGGCGCGCCCGGGCTGCTCGCCGCGAGCGCCGACCTGCTGCCGTCGCGCCTCATCGACGCGTACCTGCGCGGCATCTTCCCGTGGTACTCGGACGGCCAGCCAGTGCTGTGGTGGAGCCCCGACCCGCGCATGATCCTCGTGCCCGCCGAATTCAAGGTGTCGCCGTCGCTGCGCAAGACGCTGAAGCGCGTGCTGCGCGAGCCCGCGTGGGAAGTGCGCGTCGATCACGACTTCCCGGGCGTGATGCGCGCCTGCGCGCAGGCGCCGCGCCGCGGGCAGCGCGGCACGTGGATCACGGCGGAGATCATCGACGCCTATACGTCGCTCTACCGCTCCGGCAACGCGCACAGCATCGAGACGTGGCACGACGGGCGCCGCGTCGGCGGCCTGTACGGCGTGTCGTTCGGGCGGATGTTTTTCGGCGAGTCGATGTATGCGGATGCCACCGACGCGTCGAAAATCGCGCTGGCCGCGCTCGTCGCCCACCTTCGCGACCAGGGGCTGGAGATGATAGACTGCCAGCAGAATACGTCGCATCTAGCGTCGCTCGGCGGCCGCGAGATCGCACGCAAGGCCTTTGTCGCTCACGTGCGCCGCGCGGTAGCCGAACCGCCGATTCCGTGGCAGTTCGACAAGCGCGTGCTCGCCGCGCTGACGGGCCCCGCCGAAACGGCGGCGCCCTCCGGGATCGAGCGCTAGCGCGGCACTCCCTCCTTGCATCGAGAGCTGCCCATGACTCACCCGACTGAGCTGCCGCTTTCACCGCTTTCGGCGCTGCAATTCTATGCAACGGCGCCCTATCCGTGCAGCTATCTGGACGGCCGTATCGCGCGCTCGCAAGTCGCGACGCCAAGCCACCTGATCAACTCGGACATCTACACCGAACTCGTGAAGGCCGGCTTCCGCCGCTCGGGCGTCTTCACGTATCGTCCGTACTGCGACGGCTGCCGCGCCTGCGTGCCGGTGCGCGTGCCCATCGACGCGTTCGTGCCGTCGCGCACGCAGCGCAGGATGTGGAAACGGCACCGCGCGCTCGTCGCGACGGTCTCGCCGCTGCACTACGACGAAGAGCACTACGCGCTTTACATGCGCTACCAGTCCGCGCGTCACGCGGGCGGCGGAATGGATCGCGACAGCCGCGACCAGTACGAGCAGTTCCTGCTGCAGAGCCGGATCAACTCGCGCCTCGTCGAATTCCGCGACCTCGACGCCCCGGGCGGCGAGCCCGGCAAGCTGCGCATGGTCAGCATGATCGACATCCTCGGCGACGGGCTGTCGTCCGTCTATACGTTCTTCGAGCCCGACGACCGGCACACGAGCTACGGCACCTACAACATCCTGTGGCAGATCGAGCAGGCGAAGAGCCTCGGGCTGCCGTACGTGTACCTCGGCTACTGGATCCGCGAGAGCCCGAAGATGGCGTACAAGGCGAACTTCCACCCGCTCGAAGGGCTGATCGACGGCCGCTGGAAGATACTCGATCCGGAACGGGTCGACCTGCCGCCCGTCGACGCGGCGCTGGCCCGCGCGCCGCTGCCGGGCGGGCATTCCGGCTCGGGCTGACGCGCGCCGCGGGGGCTACGAAGCTAAGCACGCCCCGGCCGCGCAACTCCCGGTAAAATAGCGGGTTGTCATTCATTCCGGCTGCCCGCCCAATTCCCGTGTTCAGTTCCCTCTATCCGCTGGCCCGCGCATCCCTGTTCAAGATGGATGCGGAAGACGCTCACCACCTCACGCTGCGCGCGCTCGGTGCGGCCGGCCGCACCGGCCTCGCCTGCGCGCTGTCGGCCCGCGTGCCCGACGCGCCGCGCACCGTGATGGGGCTCACGTTCCGCAACCCGGTCGGCCTCGCTGCCGGCCTCGACAAGGACGGCGCGGCCATCGACGGCCTCGCGGCGCTCGGCTTCGGCTTCATCGAGGTCGGCACGGTCACGCCGCGCGCGCAGCCCGGCAACCCGCGCCCGCGGATGTTCCGCCTGCCACAGGCCGAAGCGCTGATCAACCGGATGGGCTTCAACAACCACGGCGTCGACCAGTTCGTGAAGAACGTCCAGGCCGCCCGCTATCGCGGCATCCTCGGCCTGAACATCGGCAAGAATGCCGATACGCCGATCGAACGAGCGGCCGAGGACTACCTGTACTGCCTCGAACGCGTGTACCCGTTCGCGAGCTACGTGACGATCAACATCTCGTCGCCGAACACGAAGAACCTGCGCCAGCTGCAGGGCGCGGGCGAACTCGACGCGCTGCTCGCCGCGCTGAAGGACAAGCAGCAGCGCCTCGCCGACCTGCACGGCAAGCTCGTGCCGCTCGCGCTGAAGATCGCGCCCGACCTCGACGACGAACAGGTCAAGGAAATCGGCGACACGCTGCTGCGCCACAAGATCGAAGCGGTGATCGCCACCAACACGACGCTGTCGCGCGCGGCCGTCCAGGGCCTGCCGCATGCGGACGAAGCCGGCGGCCTGTCGGGCCGCCCGGTGTTCGATGCGTCGAACGAAGTGATCCGCAAGCTGCACGCCGAAGTCGGCAGCGCAGTGCCGATCATCGGCGTCGGCGGCATTTTCTCGGGCGAGGACGCCCGGGCGAAGCTCGCGGCCGGCGCGTCGCTGGTCCAGCTTTATACGGGCTTCATCTACCGCGGCCCCGCGCTCGTCGCCGAATGCGTGAAGGCGATCGCCCGCGAGCGCACCGCGTAAGTTATATAGGCATAAACAAACGATATTTATCGATCGATTGCATTTTTGCTATCATCGGTCGCACTATCAGAACAGGAGCCCCCGCCGGGGCAAGGAAGCTCACACGATGAAATTTTCGCTGCTGAAGAAGCTGCTGGTTGCCGGCCTGATCGGCACGTCGTTCGCCGCCGCCACCGCGCATGCGGCCGACCTCCTCGACCAGGTGAAACAACGCGGCACGCTGCGGATCGGCCTCGAAGGCACGTTCCCGCCGTTCAACTCGAAAAATCCGCAAGGCGAGCTCGTCGGCTTCGACGTCGACATCGCGAAGGCCGTCGCCGCGAAGCTCGGCGTGAAGGCCGAGTTCGTGACGACCGAATGGAGCGGCATCATCGCGGGCCTGCAGGCCGGCAAGTTCGACGTGATCTCCAACCAGGTCGGCATCACCGACAAGCGCAAGGAGACGCTCGACTTCTCGCCCGCCTACACGTACTCGTCCGCGCAACTGATCCAGCGCAAGGACGACTCGCGTGACTTCAAGTCGCTGGAAGACCTGAAGGGCAAGAAGCTCGGCGTCGCGCTCGGCACGAACTACATGGACATGGCGAAGTCGGTGCCCGGCATCGACGTGAAGACGTACCCGGGCGCGCCCGAGTACCTGCGCGATCTCGCGGCCGGCCGTCTCGACGCAGCACTCAACGACCGCCTGATGCTCGCGTACCTGACGAAAAATTCGCAGCTGCCGCTGCGCCCGGGCGCGAACGTCGGCTCGGCGAACCCGTCGGGCATCCCGTTCAAGAAGGGCAATCCGAAGTTCCAGAAGGCGATCGACGACGCAATGGCGCAGCTCGAGGCCGACGGCACGTTCACGAAGATCTCGGACAAGTGGTTCGGCATCGACGTGACGAAGCCGATCAAGTAAGCACGCCTGCATTTCCCGCCTGACGGCGGGCCGGACAGGGCGGCATCCGCAACGATGCCGCCCTTTGCTTTATTCGTCCGGTTTATGATTGCGCTTTCGCGCACGCATCCGATTCGTATTCCATGTCGACAACGTCCCTGCTCGTCCAATCGCTGCCGGTGCTCGCCCAGGGCGCCGTACTGACCGTCAAGTTCGCCGTGCTGTCGATGGTGTTCGGCCTGCTCGGCGCCGTCGTGCTCGCGATGATGGGCATCCGGCAAAGCGAACCGCTCGAAGGCTTCGAACGCATCTGGGTCAACGCGCTCGCGGGGCTCGCGCGCGCGTACGTGAGCCTGATGCGCGGCACGCCGCTGCTGGTGCAGATCTTCGTCATCTACTACGGGCTGCCGAGCCTCGGCATCTCGCTCGACCCGACGCCGGCCGGCGTCATCGCGCTGTCCGCGAACGTCGCGGCTTACATGTCCGAAAGCATGCGCGGCGCGATCAACGGCGTTCACCGCGGCCAGTGGCTCGCGTCGTACAGCCTCGGGCTGTCGTGGGGGCAGACGCTGCGCTACGTGATCGGCCCGCAGGCGCTGCGCATCGCGGTGCCGAGCCTGTCGAACAGCCTGATCAGCCTGATCAAGGACACGTCGCTGGTGTCCGTGATCACCGTGACCGAACTGCTGCGCAGCGCGCAGGAAGTGATCGCGGCGACCTATCAGCCGTTGCCGCTCTATCTCGCGGCCGCGGCCGTGTACTGGATCCTGTGCCAGATCCTCGAATGGGTGCAGCGCTGGTACGAAAAGCGCCTGTCGCTGCCGTCACGGCACTGAGCGCGCGCCATCCGCCGGGCCGCGCACGCGGGCCCGGCACCTGCATTCACGCCTACTCGCCCGAATAGCGCACGCCGAGCACGGCGCGCGCTGCATCGGTCATCGCGATCATCTGCCGCGAATGCTCGTGCGTCATGATCGGGCTTTCGGTTTCGCCCGCGCGCAGCAGGTCGCAGAAATGCGCGGTCTCGTAGTTCAGCCCGCCGCCTTCGGCCGGCGCGTCGAGTTCGACGATGCGCCCGTCCGCATAGCGGATCGTCGCGCGCGCCGGATTCCACCACTTCTCGTGAATCGTCACGTGCCCGCCGGCCGCGGCGATCAGCGCGTCTCCGCGGCCCATCACGTCGAGCCCGCAAAAGAGCTGTGCGATCCCGCCGTTCGCATGCAGGCTGTTCAGGCTCGCGAACATGTCGACACCCGTCGCGCCGACGCGGCCGAGTGTCTGCACGTCGAGCGCCGCGCCGAGCCAGTCGACCGCGAGAAACGCCTCGTAGATCCCGATATCGAGCAGCGCGCCGCCCGCGCGATCGAGGCGATAGACGGAATGGTCGCCAGGTACCGACGACGATGCGCACCCCGCGCGCACAAGCCGGATCTCGCCGATCGGATCGGCACGCAAGTGCGCACGCAGCTGGCGGTACAGCGGAAAGAACGGCGGCTTCATCGCTTCCATGAAGAGCAGCCCGGCGTCGCGTGCCGCACGCAGCACGGTGTCGAGTTGCGCCGCATTCAGCGTCGCGGGCTTTTCGCACAGCACGGCCTTGCCGGCGGCAAGCGCGGCCAGCGTGTACTGCGCGTGACTGTCATGGAGCGTCGCGATGTAGACCGCGTCGATATCGCTCGCGAGGAGCGCTTCGAGGCTCGCGGCAGGCGTGCCGCCGCAGGTCTCGCAAAAGGCTGCCGCTGCGTCGGCGCGGCGGGCCCAGGCACCGGCGAGCGTGGCGCCCGGCACGTGCGCGAGGCTTTGCGCGAAGCGGCGCGCGATGCTGCCTGCGCCGACGATGCCGAAGCGCACCGGGCGGTGGTCGTTGTCGTTCATCCTGATCTTCCGAGTCGGTCGTATGACGGTGGCCGGCACGCTGCCGACCGGCCGTCATGATAAACGGCTCGCCGGCACTCGGATGAGCGACGCGAGCAGCGTCAGGCGCGCATGGGCACGTCGACGGAGAAATCGCGCGAGATCTCGTCGGCGCTGAAATCGATCAGCGCGAGCGAGGCCGCTTCGGCTTCGCGCGGATCGCGCCGCTCGATCGCATCGACGACACGCGCATGCGCCTTCACCGCGATCTCGTGCGCACCTTCCTTCTGCACGACGCGCGGATTCACGAGACGCACCGCCCCGCGCACGATCGCCGCCATCTGCTGGAAGAACTGGTTGCCGCTCGCCTGCACGATCCGCGTGTGCAGCAACTCGTCCGCCGTGTCGTAGCCGGGATCGCCGGGCTGCAGCACCTTGAACGCATCGAACGCTTCACGGATCCCCGCGATGTCGGCCGCAGTCGCACGCACCGCCGCCTGCGCGGTCGCGCGCGGTTCGATCAGCATTCGAAATTCGATGACGTCGCGCATGAACTGCGGATCGGGTTTTGCTCGAAATCGCCAGCTCACCACGTCTTCGTCGATCATGCGCCAGTCGCGCATTGGCCGCACGCGCGTACCGACTTTCGGCCGCACGTCCAGCATGTCGCGCGCAAGCAACATCGACAATGCTTCCCGCATCACCGTGCGACTTACATCGAACTCTTTCGACAGCACGTCCTGCGGCGGCAAGATGCCACCGTACTTGTCTTCGACGATACCCGAGACAAGCCCATCCATCACTTTGGCGACCAGTGACCGGTCTTTGCCCTGCTCCATGACACCTCCCCGTGCGTCGATTTGCGAACACCTGCTCCGCAGTTCCGCCGGCCCTGGTTACTACTGTTCTTATGATCTATAAGTTGATGAGTTCGAGGATATTTCGCTATCTGGTAAACACCTGACAGGGTTATCCCTCTTCTTGATGGGGTGATTTATAAGGCTTCAAAAAAGGCCCGGGAAGCGCGCTGCGCCTGCCGGGCCCGATTTCCACAAGATTTAACCATGCAGTCCATTACGGTCGACATGCCGTCGACATCGTGCCGCTACGGACTGCTTTTCATTTCTTTCAATTAGCCGAATAAACGATCGTTTCGACGCCGTTTTCCGTGCCGAGCAAGCACAGATTCGCGCCGCGCTCGGCGAACAGGCCGACCGTCACGACGCCCGGCCATGCGTTCACCTGCGCTTCGAAGCCGCGCGGATCGGTGATCTGCAGCCCCTTCACGTCGATGATCTCGTTGCCGTTGTCGGTGATGTACGGTGCGCCGTCCTTCGTCACGCGCAGCACGGGCACGCCGCCGAGCGCGGTCACGCGCCGGCCGATCGCCGTGCGCGCCATCGGCACGACCTCGATCGGCAGCGGAAACGCGCCGAGCACCGGCACGCGCTTGCTGGCGTCCGCGATGCAGACGAACGTGTCGGCCACCGATGCGACGATCTTCTCGCGCGTGAGCGCGCCGCCGCCGCCCTTGATCATCGCGCCGCTCGCGTCGATCTCGTCGGCGCCGTCGACGTACACCTGCAGCGAGTCGACCTCGTTCAGGTCGAACACCTTGATGCCGTGCGATTTCAGGCGTTCGGTCGTGGCGACGGAGCTCGACACGGCGCCGCGATAGCGCGACTTGACGACGGCGAGTGCGTCGATGAAGCAGTTGGCGGTCGAGCCGGTGCCGACACCGATCACGGCGCCTTCCGGCACGTTCTGGATCACATAATCGGCGGCGGCCTGGCCGACGAGGCGTTTGAGTTCGTCTTGAGTCATGGCGTGGTAATGCTGCGGGATTGCGGAAAACCGCCAGTTTACCGGACTCGGATGACGGCCCGCGTTTTTCGGCGCGCGGTGCGCCGCGCGTTCAGGGTGCGCCTGCCGCGGGCGCGTTGTCCGCCGGTTGCGTGTCGGGGAAGTATTTGTCGAGCAACGCCTGCGCGATCGCGTCGCTTTCGGCGTCCGGATTGCCCGCATAGTCGGACGGCCGGAAATGCATCTGGAACGCTGCGAATACGCGCCGCGTGCGTGTGTCGAGCACGCCGTCGGTCGGCACGTCGTAGCCGTAGCGCGCGAGCTTGAGCTGCAGTTCGCGCACGTCGACCAGTGCGTGCGGATCGCGACCGCCGAGCCGTGCGGCCACGGTCGCTTCGTCCGGCCACGCGCCGACGCCGGCCTGCGCAAGCGCATGCCACGGGAACAGCGGCCCGGGATCGATCTTGCGTTGCGGCGCGATGTCGCTGTGCCCGACCACGCGCGTCGGCGGGATCGCATAGCGCGCGACGATGTCCTTCGACAGGCGGATCAGTGCATCGACCTGTTCAGGGGGATACGGCTGCCAGGTGCGATTCTGCGGATCGAGCGGGCCGCGGTTCACGTTCTCGATGCCGATCGACGCCGCGTTCAGCTCGGTCGTGCCCTGCCACTCGCTGACGCCCGCGTGCCATGCGCGCTTCGATTCCGGAACGAGCTGGTACACGACGGGCATCCCGTGTTCGACGCGCGGCTGCGGCGGCACGACGTAATGCACACTGACCGAATCGCCCGTCAGCGTGCGCAGCGACTTCGCTTCGTCGCTTTCGGTGTAATGCATCACGAGAAAGCGGATCCGCGAATCGGCACCGCGCGCGTACAGGCTCGTGTCGGCGTAGTAGGTGCCGCGCTCGACGAGCGACGGCGACGTGCAGGCAGCCAGCAGGCATAGCACGGCGCATGATGCGCCGAGGCGAAACAGGGTCATCGGTCGCGAGTTCCGGAGAACCGCGTGCCGCGTCGCATCGCGGCACGCGTCGTTCGGGTCGTCCCAGTCCCGCGCACGTCGCGCGAGACCGGCTGCGTCAGCCCTTCACGCGCCGCTGGCGTACGGCTTCGTAAAGACACACGCCGCTTGCGACCGACACGTTCAGGCTTTCCACGCTGCCGGCCATCGGGATGCTCATCACTTCGTCGCAGGTGTCGCGCGTGAGCCGGCGCATGCCTTCGCCTTCCGCGCCCATCACGAGCGCGACGGGGCCGTCGAGCTTCGTATCGTAGAGCGTCGCCGACGCCTCGTCGGACGTGCCGATGATCCATACGCCGGCTTCCTTCAGCTCGCGCAGCGCGCGTGCGAGGTTCGTCACCGTGATGTACGGCACCGTATCGGCCGCGCCGCTCGCCACCTTGGCCGCGGTCGCGTTCAGGCCGACCGCACGGTCGCGCGGCGCGATCACCGCGTGCGCGCCGGCCGAATCGGCAACGCGCAGGCACGCGCCGAGGTTGTGCGGATCGGTGACGCCGTCGAGCACGAGCAGCAGCGCGGGGCCCTGGATGCCGTCGAGCAGCTCGGACAGGTTCTGCGCGAGGGGCACGTCCTCGACGCGCGCGACGACGCCCTGGTGACGCTCGGTATGGGCGAGACCCCACAGGCGCGTTTCGTCGGCCGCGATCAGCCGCACGCCCGCTTCCTTCGCGGTGTGCAGGAAGTCCTGCATGCGGCGGTCGCGGCGCGTCTGGTCGTACAGCACCTCCGCAACCGTCGATGCATCGTGCCGCAAACGTGCGGTCACCGCATGAAAACCGTAAAGAACCTTCAGACGTGACATGACTGGAACAACCTTCGATCAAACGTGCGGCCGCGCGACGCGCGCAGCCGCGATCCATGGAAAAGGAAAGCGCCGCGTTGCCGGCCGATGGCCGATGACGCGGCGTCTCTCGATACTGCAGGGCGTGCGCTTGCGCCGCCCCGAACGCTCAATACTTCTTGCGGGCGCGCGGCTTCTTCGCGGTCGGCTTCGCCGTCGCACCGCCGCCACCGCCGCCACCGCCGCTCTTCTTCTTCGCGGCTGCACGTGCGGCACGCGCTTCCTTCACCGCAACGCTCGGCGCGCTCGCTGCCTGTTTGCGGCGCGGCGTGAGCTCCTCCACCTGCGGCAGCGCGCGCACGCGCGGGCCGTTGCGATCGGCACCGGCACCTGCGGCAGCCGGCGCGGGCGACGGGCGCGGCGCCTTCACCGGCGTATCGCGCACGAGGCGGAAATCGATCTTGCGCGCGTCGAGATCGACGCGGCTCACCTGCACCCGCACGCGGTCCGACAGGCGATAGCGGATGCCCGTCCGTTCGCCGCGCAGCTCGTTCTTGATCTCGTCGTACTGGAAGTAGTCCGAGCCGAGTTCCGTGACGTGCACGAGACCTTCGATAAACAGCGTGTCGAGCTGCACGAAGATGCCGAACGACGTGACGCCGTTCACCATCCCGCCGTACTCCTCGCCGAGCTTGTCGCGCATGAAATAGCACTTGAGCCATGCCTCGACGTCGCGCGACGCTTCGTCCGCACGCCGCTCGTTCGCCGAGCAGTGCAGGCCGAGCTCTTCCCAGATCGCCGTGTTCGAGCGCGAGCGATTGCGCGCTTCGTCGTCGGCCTGCTGCATCGCGCGGGCGCGCGGCGACAGCGCGGTGTTCAGCTCGAAGCCCTCCGGCGCCTTCGGCGCATACTTCTTGCCGGACAGGATCGAGTAGATCGCGCGGTGCGTGAGCAGGTCGGGATAACGACGGATCGGGCTCGTGAAGTGCGCATACGCCTCGTACGCGAGACCGAAGTGGCCGATGTTGTCCGGGCTGTAGACGGCCTGCTGCATCGAGCGCAACAGCATCGGCTGCAGCATCTGCGCGTCGGGCCGGTCGCGGATCTGCGCCATCAGCGCCGCGTAGTCGCTTGCATGCGGCTTCTCGCCGCCGCCGAGCGACAGGCCCATGCCGCGCAGGAACGCGCGCAGGTTCTCGAGCTTCTCCGGCGTCGGCCCCGCGTGCACGCGGTACAGGCCCGGATGCTTGTTGCGCTTCAGGAAGTCGGCCGCGCAGACGTTCGCGGCCAGCATGCATTCCTCGATCAGCTTGTGCGCATCGTTGCGCTGGCGCGGCACGATCTGCTCGATCTTGCCCTGCGAGTTGCAGACGATGTAGGTCTCGGTCGTGTCGAAATCGATCGCGCCGCGCTTCTGCCGTGCGGCGAACAGCGACTTGTAGACGCCATACAGGTTCTGCAGGTGCGGCAGCAGGTCCGCGCGGCGCGCGGCCTCCGGCCCCTTCGTGTTCGACAGCACGGCCGCCACTTCGGTGTACGTGAGGCGCGCAGCCGAGTGGATCACGGCCGGATAGAACTGGTACGCCTTGATCTCGCCGCGCGCGGTGATCACCATGTCGCATACGAGCACACAGCGGTCGACCTGCGGGTTCAGCGAGCACAGGCCGTTCGACAGCTTCTCCGGCAGCATCGGGATCACGCGGCGCGGGAAATAGACCGACGTGCTGCGCTCGAGGGCGTCGGTATCGAGCCCGTTGCCAGGCTGTACGTAGTGCGACACATCGGCGATCGCGACGATCAGCCGGAAGCCGTCGCCGCGACCGACCTTGACCGGCTCGCAGTAGACGGCGTCGTCGAAGTCGCGTGCGTCCTCGCCGTCGATCGTCACGAGCGGCACGTCGCGCAGGTCGACGCGGAAACGCAGGTCGGTCGGCCGTACCTTGTCGGGCAGCGCGGCGGCTTCGTCGAGCGCCGGCTGGCTGAATTCATGCGGCACACCGTACTTGCGCACCGCGATCTCGATTTCCATGCCCGGATCGTCGATATCGCCGAGCACTTCGACGACACGGCCGAGCGGCTGCGAATGTCGGCTCGGGAAATCGGTCAGCTCGACGACGACGACCTGCCCGACCTTCGCCTTCTTCACGTTCTGCGTGATCAGGATGTCGTGGCCGATGCGCTTGTCTTCCGGCGCGACGATCAGCGCACCGTTCTCGTTGAGCAGGCGGCCGATCACGCGCTTGTTCGCGCGCTCGGTGACTTCGACGACATGCCCTTCCGGCCGGCCGCGGCGGTCGTAGCCGACGATCCGCGCGAGCACGCGATCGTTGTGCATCACCTTCTGCATTTCGCCGTTCGGCAAAAACAGGTCGTCCTGGCCGTCGTCGCGGATCACGAACCCGTAGCCGTCGCGATGCCCCTGCACGCGCCCGGCGACGAAATTCGACGGATGGGTCAACTGGTAGTGGCCGCGCTTGTCGAGGCGAATCTGGCCGTCGCGCTCCATCGCGGCGACACGCCGGAAGAATCCCTCGCGCTCCTGACGCTTGATCGACAATGCTTCGGCGATGTCGTTGGCAGCCAGCGGCGCATCGCTCGTACGCAGCACGCCGAGAATTTCTTCACGGCTCGGAATGGGGTACGGATATTTGCTCAAGGGTTTGTCGATGATTGTTCTCGTTGCGTTGACTGATGTGCACGGCATCAACATAGAGGTGTCCGTCAGACAGTTCTATATTGACGGCGGCGGGTCATTCTATCACCCGCCTGTGTCGCCAAATGACGGGAATGCCGCGGGCAGGCGCGACGGCGGCCGGTTTGCGATGCATCGCAAAAAAGTGTTGACACGAATAATTGGGGCGCTATAATTTCCCTTCTTTGCAGCAAGCAGCTACTGCAAAACGTGCCCAGGTGGCGGAATTGGTAGACGCACTAGGTTCAGGTCCTAGCGGTGGCAACACCGTGGAGGTTCGAGTCCTCTCCTGGGCACCATCTGTTTTCTAAAAAGGTCGGCTTCTAGCCGGCCTTTTTTCATTTCCGGCCCAGGAAACAAGGCGGCGATTTACTCGCCGCTGAACTTGCGCGGCAACCGGCACAGCTCGTCGAATTCGACCTTCGTGAATTTCCGCATGCGTGCATCGAGCACCTTCGATGCGATCTCCGGAATCCGCGCAACGACCGCCGGCCCCGCTTCCGCCGGCGCGAGGTTCACGATCCGCCGATCGCTCACGCCGCGCGAACGCTCGACGAGCCCCTTGCCCTCCAGATTGTCGAGCAGGCGCGCCATCAACCCCGCGCCAACCCCGAACAACTTCGACAACTCGAAAGGCGTCGTCGCGCCGTCGATCCGCATCAACAGCAGGACTTATATGCCCTCCGGTCGGATCGATAGAAGAATTTATCGGTTATCGCCTGCCCTCCCCGTTGGTACGTTAGCCGGCCCGCTTCATTGCAACGAACCCAACGAGGAGCACGATTCATGACGTCGATGAACCGCCGCGCGTTCGCACGCGCGATGCTGGCCGCAGGCTTCACTGCGGCGGGCGTCCGAACGCACGCCGAGACCACGCCTGCCGCGCTGCGCATCGGCTACCAGAAATCGTCGACGCTCATCACGCTGCTCAAGACGCGCGGCACGCTCGAGCAAGCGCTTGCACCGCTCGGCCTGCGGGTGTCGTGGCACGAATTCGCGAGCGGGCTGCCGCTGACCGAAGCGCTCAACGTCGGCGCCATCGATTTCAGCGCCGACGTCGCGGACACGGTCCCGGTCTTCGCGCAGGCCGCGCATGCGCGTTTCGTGTACGTCGCGCAGGAAGCGCCGTCGCCGAAGGCACAGGCGATCGTCGTCAAGCGGGACAGCGCCCTGCGCACGCTCGCCGATCTCAAGGGCAAGCGCATCGCGGTCACGAAGGCGGCCGGCAGCCACTACCTGCTGCTTGCCGCGCTCGCCCGCGTGAAGCTCACGCCCGCCGATGCTGCGATCCACTATCTGACGCCCGCGGACGGCCGCGCGGCATTCGAGCGCGGCAGCGTGGACGCATGGATCACGTGGGATCCGTATGTCGCGTCGGTCGACCGGAATCCCGACGTGCGGATTCTGGCCGACGGCGACGGACTCGCGTCGTACCAGCGCTACTACCTCGCATCGAGCAGTTTCGCCGCCGCGCGGCCCGACGTCGTCCAGATCCTGTTCGACCAGTTGTCGCAGGCCGGCACGTGGCTGCGCGATCACCAACAGGAGGCCGCGAATACACTCGCGCCGATCTGGGGGCTCGACGCGGCGACGATCGTGCGCGCGAACGCGCGACGCAGCTACCTCGTCCGCGCGGTGGTCGCGCAACACTTCGGCGAACAGCAGAAGATCGCCGACACGTTCTTCGCGGCCGGATTGCTGCCGGCACGCGTCGATACAGGCCAGGCGCAGCACTGGAATTTCGCGGCGAAACGCGCGGATCCGGTCGGTGCGTGAGACTCCGTCGCACAAGAGCTCAATATTTTTATCGAGTCGGATGAAATTGTGTTGACAGATTTCGAAGACACGCTAGAATAGCGGTCTTCGCATCGCAGCAAGCGAAACGTGCCCAGGTGGCGGAATTGGTAGACGCACTAGGTTCAGGTCCTAGCGGTGGCAACACCGTGGAGGTTCGAGTCCTCTCCTGGGCACCACTTATTTGAAAAGGTCGGCTTCTAGCCGGCCTTTTTTCATTTCCGGCCCGGAACACCGAACGAGATCCGGGCCGCGAATTCGAGACGTTCAACAAACGCAGCCGGCACGCGCCGAGCACGTCGAGCACGCATCGGCCTCGCCCATCCATCAGCCGGACAACCATCGAAACAGTGCCGCCCGGCCATCGACTTCAGGCACCGTTCCAGCGTTTCGCGGCAATCGCGACGCGCTCGCCCAGCACTTCGGCCGTCTTTCGATCGCTCTCGAGAATCGCATCGCCGCCCTCGTCCGCATTCGCCTGTGCCATCGCACCGAGGAACGACCCGAGCCGATTCAGATCGTTGACCGACCCCTTACTGTTGTTGTTGCCGGGCATCAGACCGAGGCTGACCCACAGCATCTGATGCTGGGCAGCGAAGACAGCCAGTTGCTGAAGTGTCGCCAGCTTGTCGCCGCTTTGCGAGGCCGATACCGTAAAGCCGGCCGCCAGCTTGTCTCGCCACTTGCCCCAATGCTTCGACGATGCGTCCATGAAGCCCTTGAACTGTGCGGACGCGCTGCCCATGTAGGTCGGCGAACCAAAGACGATCGCCTTGGCATCGCGCTCCAGGTACTCCCAGTGTTCGTCGATCGCGTCGACAGGGATCAGCTTGACCGACGCACCGTCGACTTTCTCGACACCACGAGCGACTGCGTCCGCAATGACGGCCGCATGGCCGTAGCCGCTATGAAAAACCACTGCGATTTCAGACATGAGGAACTCCTTGTCGCGGACAATTCCGCAAAAAACGTTACCGCGATAGTAACAGAAATGATCGTAATGCAACTATCTTCACCTGCATGTGTCGCGCGCCGCCATTGCGGCAGCCGACTACACGATGCGCGCGGCGCCGCCAAGCGAGCGGACAAAAGCGGCACAGAGCGGCGTCGCCTGCCTGTATTCGCGAGTCAGCGCGGCACGACAGGCACGCACCAACGATAATTTCTCCGGCGACAAACTGGAACCTGCGTCCAGGAAATTCGCGCGTTCCTCTCCGGCGGCAATCCTTCGCACCGGGATCGACCCGGCAGCGATACCCGGACACCGCGAATCCGGCACGCACCTCTTTCTCGTCCCGCTCAAAAGCCGCACAAAATCTGTTGACAGGCCGTTCGGGCACGCTATAATTGCGGTCTTTCGCATCGCAGCAAGCGAAACGTGCCCAGGTGGCGGAATTGGTAGACGCACTAGGTTCAGGTCCTAGCGGTGGCAACACCGTGGAGGTTCGAGTCCTCTCCTGGGCACCATCTGTTTTCTAAAAAGGTCGGCTTCTAGCCGGCCTTTTTTCATTTCCGGCCCCGCATCATTCACACCTTCCTGTTGATCCACACGGTGTGGCATCACCATCCCTTGCCATCTTCAAGACGGACAAATCGTCGTCCCTTCCACGGCGAGCGCCCGCCCGCCAAGCGAATTCCAAAGCGTTCGCCCCCCGGTTCTTCGACCCATCCCCATTTCCCGAGATCCGCCCTGCCACCCCTCATCCACGGCAAAAAACCGGGATTTCCCTAGGCTGACATGACGGCGCTCACGCGGTTAAATAAATCAACGTGATTTATTTAATGCGCCACCAGGCGGCGCAACATGGAAGGAGACGCCATGAGAAGCCCGCACATCGGCCAGGGGAGCAATTCGGCCAACGTGCGCCGTTACAACGAGCGCCTGCTGCTGAAGACGCTGCGCCGCGCCGGCAGCGCGTCCAAGGCCGACCTTGCGCGTCTCGCGAGCATGACGGGCACGGCGGTCGGCAGCATCATCTCGTCGCTCGCCGAAGCGAAGCTGATCGAATTCGCTGGTCGCACCGAAGGCCAGCGCGGCCAGCCGGCATCGCTGATCCGCCTCGACCCGCGCGGCGCGTTCGGCATCGGCGTCCATCTCGACCGGATGCGCATCGAGACGGCGCTCGTCAACTTCTCGGGCGACGTGCTCGGCCGCCGCTCGCACGACACGCTGCTGCCTCCGCCCGCCGACGTGCTCGAGATCGTGCGTCACGACATCGAAGCGATGCAGGCCCTGCTCCCCGACCACGAACGCGCCCGCCTGACCGGCATCGGCGTCGCTCAGCCTTACAACCTCGGCGCGTGGATGCGCGAACTCGGCCTCGCGCCCGACACGTTCCGCGCATGGGAAGACGTCGATTTCGCGAGCGACCTCGGTCGCGCGCTGTCGCTGCCCGTGTTCGGCGAAAACGACGGCAACGCGGCCGCGATCGCCGAGCTGTTCTACGGATACGGCCGGCAGTGCGACGACTTCGTCTACCTGTTCATCGGGCCGGCGATCGGCGGCGGCATCGCGATCGACGGCGACTGCCTGCGCGGCGTGACCGGCAATGCAGGCGACATCGCCGTGATTCCCGTGCCGCCGAGCCGGCTGGCATCCGCACCGCCGCCGCGCGGCCCGTGGGACATCTTGCTCGCGCGCGCCTCGCTGCACGCGCTCGTGCGCCATCTGCGCCATCACGGCGAGACGGTCGAAAACCGCGCGGATCTCGAAGCCTGCATTGCCCGCGGCCTGCCGGCCGTCGACGAATGGATCGACGACTGCGTCGACGCGCTCGCGCCGGCCTTGCGCGCGGTGCTGTGCGTGGTCGATGCGCCGGTAGTCGTGATCGACGCCGATACCGACGCGGGCCTGCTCGACGCGGTCACGACGCGCCTGCGCTCGGCACTGGTTGCCACCGCGCCCGAAGCGCGCGGCACGCCGACGCTCGTGCGCGGCACGTTCGGCGCCGACGCCGGCGCGATCGGCGCGGCCACGCTGCCGATGTTCTTCAACTTTTCCCCGCGGGCCGGCATCCTCAAGGGCGCCCGCACCGACTCGCAGGAGGTCAACCATGTCGCGGTCTGAGTCGCCCCGCCCGCTGCTCGAAATGCGCCGGATCAGCAAGACGTTCCCGGCCGTGCGCGCGCTGGACAATGTCAGCCTGACCGTCTATCCGGGCGAGATCCACTCGCTGATGGGTGAGAACGGCGCCGGCAAATCGACGCTGATGAAGATCCTGTCGGGCGCATACCGCGCCGACGCCGGCGGCGAGATCCTGATCGACGGCGAACGCATCGAGATCGACGGCCCGCTCGCCGCGCGCGATGCCGGTGTCGCGGTGATCTACCAGGAACTGTGCCTGTCGCCGAACCTGACCGTCGCGGAAAACATCTACGTCGGCCGCGAACTGCGGCGTGGCAACCGGCGCTGGGGCACGATCGACCGCGCGGCGATGGCGCGCGGCTGCCAGGACGTGCTCGCGCGCCTCGGCGCATCGTTCGGGCCCGAAACGCTCGTCGATACGCTGTCGATCGCCGAACAGCAGCTCGTCGAGATCGCGCGCGCCGTGCACACCCGCGCACGCATCCTCGTGATGGACGAGCCGACGACGCCGCTGTCGTCGCGAGAAACCGAGCACCTGTTCCGCCTGATCCGCCAGTTGCGCGAGGAAGGTCTCGCGATCATCTACATCAGCCACCGGATGGCGGAAATCTACGAACTGTCCGACCGCGTGTCGGTGCTGCGCGACGGCGCATACGTCGGCACGCTCGAACGCGAATCGCTGTCGGCCGAGCGTCTCGTCGCGATGATGGTCGGCCGCGACATCTCCGGCTTCTACAAGAAGGAACACGCGCCGTACGACCCCGGCCACCTGCTGATGTCGGTGCGCGACATCGCCGACGGCGCGCGCGTGCGCGGCTGCAGCCTCGACCTGCATGCCGGCGAGGTGCTCGGCATCGCCGGGCTCGTCGGCGCGGGCCGCACCGAACTCGCGCGGCTGATCTTCGGCGCCGAACCGCGCGTGCGCGGCGACGTGAAACTGGGCGACCGCACGTTCGGCGCGCACTCGCCGCGCGACGCTATCGACGCGGGCCTCGTCTACCTGACCGAAGACCGCAAGCGCCAGGGCCTGTTCCTCGACATGAGCGTGCGCGACAACATCAACATTTCCGTCTGCAGCCGCGATGCACGACTCGGCGCACTCGACCTCGCGCGCGGCGCCGAACGCGCGCGCGACGCGATTTCCTCGCTGTCGATCCGCGTACCCCACGCAAACGTCAACGTCGGCGCGCTGTCGGGCGGCAACCAGCAGAAAGTGCTGCTGTCGCGCCTGCTCGAAACGAAGCCGCGCGTGCTGATCCTCGACGAACCGACACGCGGCGTCGACATCGGCGCGAAATCCGAGATCTACCGGATCATCAACGAACTGGCCCGTGCCGGCGTGGGCGTGATCGTGATCTCGAGCGAGCTGCCGGAAATCATCGGCGTCGCCGACCGCGTGCTCGTGATGCGCGAAGGCGAGATCGCGGGCGAACTCGGCGGCCACACGCACACGCCCATTACGCAGGAAGCAATCATCGCGCTGGCCACCGGCTCGCAGGCCGAACTCGCCGACGCGCACTGAGCCGCGCTCCTTCACTTGACTCTTACATTCAGGCTACCGAAATGATCAACCCGACCAAACAGCGGAACCTCGCTTCCGCGACGGCCCATCCGGTGGGCGATCGTACTCCCCAGTTGCGCGTCGCCGATCATCGCGCACGCATGCAGTCGCTGATACGCACCGCCGGCATGCTGCCGGTGCTGCTGGTCCTGTGCGTCGGCTTCGGCTTCCTGACCAACGGCTTCTTCACGCTGCAGAACCTGTCGATCGTCACGCAGCAGGCGTCGATCAACATCGTGCTCGCCGCCGGCATGACCTTCGTGATCCTGACTGGCGGCATCGACCTGTCGGTCGGCTCGGTGCTCGCCGCCGCGGCCGTCGCCGCGCTGATCGCGTCGACCATTCCCGGCTGGGGCTGGCTCGGCGTGCCCTTCGCGCTCGTCGTCGGCCTCGTGTTCGGCGCGATCAATGGCGGGCTGATCTCGTTCCTGCGCCTGCCGCCGTTCATCGTCACGCTCGGTGCGATGACGGCCGTGCGCGGCGTCGCGCGCCTGATCGGCAACGACACGACCGTGTTCAATCCGCAGTTGCCGTTCGCGTTCATCGGCAACGGCACGATCCTCGGTGTGCCGTGGCTCGTCGTGATCGCGTGCGCGGTGATCGCGATCTCGTGGTTCATCCTGCGCCGCACGGTGCTCGGGATGCGGATCTATTCGGTCGGCGGCAATCCGGAAGCCGCACGCCTGTCGGGCATCAACGTGCGGGCGATCCAGATGTTCGTGTATGCGGCGTCGGGGCTGCTCGCGGGCCTCGGCGCGGTGATGTCGGCCGCGCGGCTCTATGCGGCCAACGGCCTGCAGCTCGGCCAGTCCTACGAACTCGACGCGATCGCCGCGGTGATCCTCGGCGGCACGAGCTTCGTCGGCGGCGTCGGCTCGATCGTCGGCACGCTGATCGGCGCGCTGATCATCGCAGTACTGACGAACGGACTCGTGCTGCTCGGCGTGTCCGACATCTGGCAATACATCATCAAGGGGCTCGTGATCATCGGCGCCGTCGCGCTCGATCGCTACCGCCAGCGCGATTCGGCGCGCACCTGACACCGTTCCCGTCCATTCAACCTTGCGGCGCAGGCAGGCACGCCTGCGCCCGTCTACCAACCAACCTCACGGAGACACAACGACATGATCAAGCACAAAGCCGCCCTGACCGCCATCGCCTGCGCACTCGCATTCGGCGCTTCCGCCGCGCACGCAGCCGACAAGCCGCTCAAATCGATCGGCGTCACGGTCGGGTCGCTCGGCAACCCGTATTTCGTCACGATCGTCAAGGGCGCCGAAGCGCGCGCGAAGCAGATCAACCCGAACGCGAAGGTCACGGCCGTGTCGGCCGACTACGACCTGAACAAGCAGTTCACGCAGATCGACAACTTCATTTCCGCGCACGTCGACATGATCCTGCTCAACGCGACCGATCCGAAGGCGATCGAGCCGGCGGTGAAGAAGGCGCAGGCGGCCGGCATCACGGTCGTCGCGGTCGACGTCGCGGCGGCCGGCGCGAATGCGACCGTGCAGACCAACAACGTGAAGGCCGGTGAGCTGGCGTGCGACTACATCGCGAAGAAACTCAACGGCAAGGGCAACGTGATCATCGAGAACGGCCCGCAGGTGTCGGCCGTGATCGATCGCGTCAACGGCTGCAAGACCGTGCTCGCGAAAAACGCGGGCATCAAGCTGCTGTCGAGCGACCAGGACGGCAAGGGCTCGCGTGAAGGCGGGATGAACGCGATGCAGGGCTACCTGACGCGCTTTCCGAAACTCGATGCGGTGTTCACGATCAACGACCCGCAGGCGATCGGCAGCGATCTCGCCGCGAAGCAGCTGAACCGTCCGGGCATCGTGATCACGTCGGTCGACGGCGCGCCCGATATCGAGGTGGCGCTCAAATCCAACACGCTCGTGCAGGCGTCGTCGAGCCAGGACCCGTGGGCGATGGCGCAGCAGGCCGTCAACGTCGGCTACGGGATCATGAACGGCCAGAAGCCGGCCAATCCGATGATCCTGATCGAGCCGATGCTCATCACGCGCGACAACGTGAAGACCTACAAGGGCTGGAGCTCCCCGCGCTGATCGCGCCACTCGCCCGCGAAACCGGGCGGAGCCGGGCCACGTCGCCGCGCGCGACGACCGGCGCCGCCCGCCCGCTCGCATCAACCGCTGCACGGCCCGGCCACCGGGCATCAACATGACGACGACGTTCCCCCGCCTGATCGTATTCGGCGAAGCGCTGACCGATTTCATCCGCGACGACGCACAGCGCTGGCACAGCGTCGCCGGCGGCTCATGCTGGAACGTCGCGCGCGTCGGCGCGCGACTCGGCGTGCCGACGGCCTTCGCAGGCACGGTCAGCCGCGACATCTTCGGCGACGAGCTGATGCGCAAAAGCGCCGACGCCGGGCTCGACATGCGTTTCACCCGGCAGGTCGACCGCGCGCCGCTGCTCGCGATGGTCGTGTCGAAGCAGCCGCCCCACTATTTCTTCATCGGCGAGAACAGCGCCGATCTCGCGTTCGACCCGGCAGACCTGCCCGCCGGCGCACTCGACGCAGCCGAGATCGTGCACATCGGCTCGCTCGGCGTCGTGCGCGAGCCGCTCGCGTCGCGCCTGATCGAGGCGGCACAGGCCGCGCGCGCGGCCGGCAAGCGAATCTCGTTCGATCCGAACTACCGTGCGCCGATGGCCGCGCCGTCGTATCGCGACACGCTGCGCCGGCTGGCCGCGCTCGCCGACTGGATCAAGGTATCCGACGAGGATCTTCACGGGCTGTTTCCCGAGCTCGACGAAACGGCTGCACTCGCGCAACTGCGCGCGTGGGCGCCCGATGCAACGATGCTCGTCACGCGCGGCGCATCCGGCATGCAGCTCCTGCATCGCGACACCGTGCTGTTCCAGCCCGCGTTCCCGACCGAGGTCGCCGACACGGTCGGCTGCGGCGACGCCAGCGTCGGCGGCTGGCTCGCGAGCCAGCTTGCGCGGCCCGATGCATCGGCCGCCGAGCATCTGCGCTACGCGGCCGCGTGCGCGGCGGTCGCCTGTGCGCACGCAGGCGCCTATGCGCCGACGGCTGCGGAAGTGGCCGGCATGATCGATCGCGCTGCCGACACCGTGCTGTCGCAATAGACCGCGCCGACGCGCCGCCCCATCACGCGGCAGTCGTTCCGCCGCTGCCGTCCGGAGGCATGCCGGCCTGCAGCAGTTGCAGACTTTCGTCGACGCTCAGTTCGGACATCGCGCCGTCGTGCAGCGTATCGTCCGCCGCGCGGCGCAATGCGTGCAGCGCGTGCATCTTGAGCCGCACGACCGCGAGCCGCAGCCCGCGCGCCGTGCATTCGGCCGCGAACGTGCGCAACGATTCGATCGTCGTGCCGTCGACATCCGGCGTTTCCTCGAGGCTCAACATCACGGTATGCGTATCCGGCGCGGCCTTCATCAACGCGCGCACGCGATTCAGCATCCGGTCCGCGTTCGCGAAGAACAGCTGCGCCTCGGGCCGCACGATCAGCACGCCCGGCACCGGCTTCGCGTCGGCATGGCTCGCGACGTCGACGAAGTCATGGCTGTCGCGCAGCCGGCCGAGCACGCTGACGTTCGGCTCGGACAGCTTGCGCAGCGTCAGCAGCAGGCTCACGCCGATGGCCGCCAGCAGCCCGTGCAGCACACCCAGCACGAGCACCGCGAGCAGCGCGGCGATCACGACGAGCCGGTCGCGATGCCAGTCCCAGTATGGCCGGAATACGGTCGGATGCAGTGAATGGCTGACCGCGAAGATCACGATCGCCGCAAGCACGGGCTCGGGCGTACGCGCGAGCTGCGGCAGCAGCAGCCAGACGATCAGCGCGACCACGCCGGCCGCCCACAGGCTGGCGAAGCGCGACTGCGCACCGGCCGCCTCGTTCGCCGACGTCGCCGAATAGCCGGCGCCGACCGGCATCCCGTGCAGCAGGCCCGACACGAGGTTCGCGCAGCCGAGCGCGACGAGGTCGCGGTTCGGCGACACGCTGTCGCCATGCTTCAGCGCGAAATTGCGGATCGATCCGTACGACTCCGCGTACAGGATCAGCATCAGCGCGAACGCGAGTTCGACCGTCTGCATCCACGCGTTGCGGTCGAGTTGCGGCAGGCCGAATTCGATGTGCCGGAAATCGATGTGGCCGACGATCGAGATCCCGTATCGCTGCCAGTCGATCGCATAGCCGGCCGCGATCGACAGCACGATCACGACGAGCGTCGCGGGCACGCGCGAGCGGCGCCCGAGCACGAACAGCAACGCCAGCGCGGTCGCGCCAAGCACGGCACTCGCGAGGTTCGCATGCGGTGCGCCGGTGATCAGGTCGAGCGCGACATGCGGCGCATCGCTGTGCTGCACGGAAATCGCGAGAATCTTCGGCAACTGCTTGATGACGATCGTCAGTGCGAGCCCGAACGTGAAGCCGCGCAGCACGGGCCGCGCGACGAAGTCCGACATGCCGCCGAGCCGCGCGACGCCCGCCAGGATGAACAGCACGCCCGTCATCGCGACCAGTGCAGCCGCAAGCGCGAGCTGTGCGGCAAGCGCCATTCCCGATTCCGCGAGCACGGTGGCCGCGAGCACGGCAGCCGACGACGACGTCGACGACACGATCGCGAAGCGGCTGCTGCCCGTGAACGCATAAACAACGAGCCCCGACAGCAGTGCGATGAGGCCGGCCTGCGGCGGCAGGTTGGCCAGCCCCGCATACGCGACCGCCTCGGGAATCAGCAGGCCCGCGATCGACAGGCCGGCCAGCGCATCGAGGCCGACGCGCCGCATGCGCGGCGGCGAGGCCGCGTCGAGCGCGGAGAAATGGTCGGCATGCTGCGGGCCGGCGTCGGGGCGGATCGGGGCGGTCGTCATGGAACGGTCGGCGCGGTGTGCCGGTCAGGGTTTGACGGCAATGATGCCCGACCAGCCGGGCAGATAACGCGCGTCCTGGTCGTGCGCGCGGCGCAGCGCGGCGTCGAGCGCCTTCGCGAAGTTCTTGCGGATCTGGTCGAGCGACACATGCTGGCGCAGGTAATCGGCCCACAGGAATTCGCTGAACGGCGTCGCATCCTTCGCGTAGCCGCCCGCGGTGCGCAGTTCGCCTGCGAGGCTGCGGTACGGATCGTCCTCCAGCCCCGTCAGCGCCTTCGGCAAATGCGCATAGTCGCGGCGCGACCCGTCCGCGCCGAACGGATGCACCCACTGGTTGTGCTCCATCATCCGCCAGAAGATCGTGTCGTCGAGCCAGGACAGATCCTTCAGCAGCATCGCATTCACGCGCGACTCGCCCTCCTCGATCAGCGCGAGGCCGAGATGGTGGTGATCGGTGATGTAGTGCAACCCGTCCGGGCCGATGACGGCAGGGAACCAGTGCGATTCGATCGCCGCCTTGCGCGCACGCTTGTCGAGCGTCTTCCAGTGCTTGCGCTTTGCCTTGACTTCGCGATAGCCGACCGTCATCTGCGTCGGACGCAGCGCGTCGAGCCTGACGGGAATGAGATGAACGTCTCTGCCGAGTGCCATGGTCGTACCCCATGTTGCGAAATTCCGGCAACGATACTCCTGATCGCGCGAGCCGTTAATACGTCATGACCTCGATACCTAGCCGATTGACGATCTCTGACAACCGCGCACGCGTGTACACGATGCCGCGCTACGCGCGCAGATCGTTGCGCTCGAGACGATGGCGAATGTAAGGAATGCCGTCGTGCACGACGCTCACGCGACGCATCCCGAGCTTGCGCGCGACGTTCAGCGAACCGCTGTTGGCCTCGGCGATATCGGCAATCACGCGCGGCAGGCGCACGGTATCGAATGCGTGCCGCACGACGGCGGCCGCGGCCTCGCTCGCGATGCCGCGCCCCCATGTCGTGCGCACCAGCCGCCAGCCGATCTCGACGTCGCGCGCACCGTTCGCATAGTCGGGAATCAGCAGGACCCAGCCGATGAACGCATCGGGTGCGGCCTTCTCGAAGATCGACCAGTAGCCGAGTCCCGGAGGATAGTCGCGCGTGATCCGGTGCGTGACGAAGCGGCGATGCTCGACGGGATCGTGCCACGGGCCCGCGACATGCCGCGTCACCTCGGGATCGCGATCCATCGCGATGCACGCGTCGAGGTCGGCCAGCACGCGCGGACGCAGCCACAGCCTGGCGGTTTCGAGCACGGGCAGCGCGGCATCGGAACGTTCGTTCATCGGGACTCCTGATTCGGTGACGATGCGCATCGAGCGCATTACATAACAAATACAAAAAGCCTTCCGGAATGATACAGATGCCTGTCGCCGGTCCGGCGCGGCTCCGTTTCCGTTTCCGAAACAGTTCATTTCGTAGGGATTATTCCCGATTCAGCGTTATCGCGCCCCACATCGCATGGCGCGGCGGCCTACACTCGATCAGTGCCCCCCGCACCGCGCGCAAGCCGGGCCGGCATCCGCATGCACATCGTGAGCGCGCAAGCCAACGAGGAGACCTCGGACATGAGCTGGACCCGCGAACAACGCAACGTCACGATCGCCGCCTACCTGGGCTGGACGCTCGACGCGTTCGATTTTTTCCTGATGGTTTTCGTGCTGAAGGACATCGCCGCCGAATTCTCGTCGACGATCCCCGCCGTTGCGTTCGCGCTCACGCTGACGCTCGCGATGCGCCCGCTCGGCGCACTGATCTTCGGCAGGCTCGCCGACCGCTTCGGCCGCCGCCCGACGCTGATGGTCAACATCGCGTGCTATTCGCTGCTCGAGCTCGCGTCGGGTTTCGCGCCGAGCCTGACCGCGCTGCTGGTGCTGCGCGCACTGTTCGGCATTGCGATGGGCGGCGAATGGGGCGTCGGCTCCGCGCTGACGATGGAAACCGTGCCGACCCATGCGCGCGGCTTCGTGTCGGGGCTGCTGCAGGCCGGCTATCCGAGCGGCTACCTGCTCGCGTCCGTCGTGTTCGGCCTCCTCTACCAGTACATCGGCTGGCGCGGCATGTTCATGGTCGGCGTGCTGCCCGCGCTGCTCGTGCTGTACGTGCGCACGCACGTGCCCGAATCGCCGGCGTGGAAACAGATGGAGAAACGCCCGCGCCCGAGCCTCGGGGCCACGCTGAAGCAGAACTGGAAGCTCACGATCTACGCGATCGTGCTGATGACCGCGTTCAACTTCTTCTCGCACGGCACGCAGGATCTCTATCCGACGTTCCTGCGCGAACAGCATCACTTCGATCCGCATACCGTGTCGTGGATCACGATCGTGCTGAACATCGGCGCGATCGTCGGCGGGCTGTCGTTCGGTGCGATCTCGGAACGAATCGGCCGGCGCCGCGCGATCTTCATCGCCGCGCTGATCGCACTGCCCGTGCTGCCGCTGTGGGCGTTCTCGAGCGGCCCGATTGCCCTCGCCGCGGGTGCGTTCCTGATGCAGATCTCGGTACAGGGCGCGTGGGGCGTGATTCCGGTCCACCTGAACGAGATCTCGCCCGACGAGATCCGCGCGACCTTCCCCGGCGTCGTCTACCAGCTCGGCAACCTGCTCGCGTCCGGCAACGCGACGATGCAGGCATCGCTCGCCGTGTCGCACGACAACAATTACAGCTTCGCGCTCGCACTCGTGGCCGGCACCGTCGCCGTCGCGATCGCCGTGCTGATCCTGTTCAGCCGCGAGCGACGTGGCATCGACATGACGCAATCGGTCAATACGCGTAGCGCGGTCGGCTGAACCCGCGCATTGACGCACCGCACCATCGCGCGCGCCCCGTCCCGCCGGGGTTGCGCGCCGCGCTTTCCGCAGATGCACATCGAACTAGAGGAATTTGACCAGATTCCCCACTTGCCCGCTCCGCCCGCGTTTTTTTATCTTAATAAAAACGACTGTTTGAATCAGACAATCAAATCACCTGTTCGCGGCCGGGCGACCGGCATGGGAGGCGGAACATGGCAGTAAGTCAGGAGGGGCGGCCATCCGCGGGACGGCCGTCCGGCGCTCGGTCATCCGGCACTCGGCAGACCGGCGGGACGAAGGCGCGCATCCTCGATGCGGCGGAGGACCTGTTCATCGAGCATGGCTTCGAGGCGATGTCGATGCGACAGATCACGTCGCGCGCGGCGGTCAACCTCGCGGCGGTCAACTACCACTTCGGCAGCAAGGAAGCGCTGATCCACGCGATGCTGTCGCGCCGGCTCGATCAGCTCAACCAGGAGCGCCTCGGCATCCTCGACCGCTTCGATGCGCAGCTCGGCACGCGCATCACCTGCGAGCACGTGCTCGGCGCGATGTTCATTCCCGCACTGAAGGCATCGCGCAACCCGGAACGCGGCGGGCCCGGGTTTCTCCGGCTGATCGGCCGCGCGTACACCGATCCGTCGCCGTTCGTGCGCAACTTCCTGACCGCGCACTACGCGAGCGTCGCGGGCCGCTTCTTCGACGCGTTCCAGCGCGCGTTGCCGCACCTGCCGCGCACGGAGCTCGGCTGGCGGCTGCACTTCGCGATCGGCGCGCTGTCCGGCGCGCTCGCGGGTGCCGAAACGGAAAGCCTGATCGACGAGTTCTCGCAAGGCCGCACGATGAACGACGTGCAGATGATCGCGCGGCTGTCGTCGCTGATCGTCGCCGCGCTGAAGGCGCCGATGCCCGACAGCGCGCAACTGTCGATCTTCGCGGCGGTACTCGACGACGCGGGTGCAAGCGAAGCGTTCGGGTTGCCGTCAAGTGCGGCTACCGCCGATACGGCGACGCTGCACTCCGCGAACTGAGCGCGCGAGGCCACGCGCGAGTTCCCGTTCACGAATTGATTGATACGCGGGGTCATGCGGCGCGCCGAGGCGCCCGTGTTGATCGCCCGTGAAGCATGGGGCATGGGCAGGCATGAAAGCGCCTGCCCTCGCCGAAAGCAAAGACCGGAGACACGTCATGTCATCTTCCGCAGCAACCGCAGCGGCCCAGGTTCCGCCGAACACCGACGGCATCTGGTACGCGTCATACCCGCCCGGCGTACCGCATGAAATCGACGTCGCGCAATACGCGTCGCTTGTGCAGTTCTTCGACGAATGCACGACACGCTTCGCGGAGCGCGTCGCCTATGTGAGCGCAGGCGCATCGATGACCTATCGCACGCTCGCGCAGAAAGTCGAAGCATTCTCGTCGTATCTGCAAACCATCGGCGTGAAGCCCGGCGACCGCGTCGCGATCATGCTGCCGAACACGTTTCAGTATCCGGTCGCGCTGTTCGGCACGCTGAAGGCCGGCGCGATCGTCGTCAACGTCAATCCGCTCTACACCGCGCGCGAACTCGCACACCAGTTGAAGGACAGCGGCGCGCAGACGATCGTCGTGTTCGAGAACTTCGCGAGCACGCTGCAGGAAGCGCTGCCGGAAACGCAGGTGAAGAACATCGTCGTCACCGCGCTCGGCGACCTGCTCGCCGACGGCTTCAATGCGAAAGGACGCCTGATCAATTTCGTGCTGAAGCACGTGAAGAAGCTCGTGCCGGCCTACCACCTGCCGCAGGCGATCCGGCTGCGCTCCGCACTTGCGCTCGGCGCACGCGGCAAACCGCAGCCGGTGCAGACGACGCGCGACGACCTCGCGTTCCTGCAATACACGGGCGGCACGACAGGCGTCGCGAAAGGCGCGATGCTCACGCACGGCAACCTGATCGCGAACCTGCTGCAGGCGAAGGCGTGGATCGCCGACCAGGTCTCGGGTGACGTCGAAACCGTGCTCACGCCGCTGCCGCTTTATCACATCTATTCGCTGACCGTGAACGCGTTCATCTTCATGGGGCTCGGCGGGCGCAACATCCTGATCGCGAACCCGCGCGACATGAAGATGGTGATGAAGATCATTCGCAACGAAACGTTCACGGGAATCACCGGCATCAACACGCTGTACAACGCGTTCCTCGACAACGAGGAATTCCGCAAGCGCGACTTCTCGAAGCTCAAGCTCGCGATGGCGGGCGGGATGGCGATGCAGCGCGCGGTCGCGGAGCGCTTCCAGCAGGTGACGGGACGGCCGGTGGTCGAAGGCTACGGGCTCACCGAATGCTCGCCGATCGTCACGATGAACCCCGTGAACCTGAACGACATGGCCTCGTTCAGCGGCTCGATCGGCCTGCCCGCCCCGTCCACCGTCGTGCGCTTTCGCCGCGAGGACGGCACCTGGGCCGCCATCGGCGAGCCGGGCGAGCTGTGCGTGCACGGTCCGCAGGTGATGCGCGGCTACTGGCAGCGTCCCGACGAGACGGCCAAGGTGATCGACGCCGACGGCTGGCTCGGCACTGGCGACATCGGCGTGATGGACGAACGCGGCTTCATCCGCCTCATCGACCGCAAGAAGGACATGATCCTCGTGTCCGGCTTCAACGTGTATCCGAACGAGATCGAGGAAGTGCTCGTGATGCACCCGGGCATCAGCGAGGCCGCCGCGATCGGCATTCCCGACGAGGTGCAGGGCGAGCGGATCAAGGTGTTCGTCGTGCGCCGCGACCCGTCGCTCACGGTCGACGACGTGCTCGCGCACTGCCGCAAGAACCTGACCGGCTACAAGATGCCGAAATTCGTCGAGTTCCGGGATGCACTACCGCAGACGAACGTGGGCAAGATCCTGCGCCGCGCGCTGCGCGACGAGGAACTCGCCAAACTCAAGGCCGCGAAGCAAGGCTGAACGATCCATCGCTCCGGGAGGCGCCGTCGATGAACGAAGGAATGAAACGCCGCGCGCGGCACGCTGCCGCCGCGGCGGTCGCGTGCATGCTATCGCTCGCGCGGCCGGGACTGCCGCATGCGCAGGAAACGGCCGACGCCGCAAGCGCGGCACTGGAGGTCGCGCTGCCGGCGGACCTGGCGAAAGTCACGCGCGAGCCGGTCGCGCAACAGGCGCGCTGGCTGCGCACGGCCGCGCAGCGCGGCACGCTCGCGCAGCTCGACGACGCGACGCTCACGACGCTGTTCAAGGCGCTCGATCCGCTCGCCGTGCCGCTTTATATCCGTAATGGTCCTAACGGCTATCCGTCATACCAGTTCACGATGGTGCGTCAGGAGCGCATCAGCGGGAAATGGTCCGACACGCCCGACCGCATGCTCGTGAAGACCACGCGCGAGCCGCTGCGGGTGTATGCGAAATGGCTGCCGGGCGGCGCGCATGCCGGACAGGAGACGATCTACGACACGACGCAGCGCAAGGACGAGATGTATGGCCATCTCGGCGGCCTGCTCGGCAAGATTCCGTTGTGGACGGCGCTCGACGGCGCGCTCTCGCGCGCCCAGTCGAATCACCAGGTGAAGGATCTCGGCACCGAGTTCATCACGAACCTGTACCTGACCGAAGGGAAGAAATACCAGGAAGCCGGCGTGCAGCGGCCGACCCGGGTGGAAGCAAAAGCGATCGACGGCGTGCGCGTCGTCGCGCTCACCTACGAAACGCCGACCGGCCGGCCGCAGTTCTACGCAAAGAAGGAAGTCCTCGGGCTCGACTTGCACGCGCCCTATTTCCGGACCGTCGAATCCTATGACAACGACGGCAAGATCTTCGAGCGGATCGTCATCGAGAAAATCGCGCCGGCGACGCTCGACGACACCGCATTCGCCCCGAAAAACCCCGACTACGCGTTCTGATGCGCGCCCGCGGGGCCTGCCTCGGGCTCAATCGTCATCGTCGTCGCCGTGGTGCTTGTGCCAGTGCCTGTAATAGTGCCTGCGCCACTTCCGGTAGCGATCGTCGTCGTCATCGCCGTAGTAGCCATAACCGTAGCCCGGATAGGCGACCACGGCCGGCTGCGGCGCCACATAGACCGGCGCCGGCTCGACATAGACCGGCGCGACCGGTACGCCGATGCCGACCGACAGGTCGACATGCCCCGCCATTGCACTCCCGGAAGCCAGCAACGCCACGCCCCCGATCAACCCTGCCACTTGCCTCTTGTTCATGCTCCGGATCCCTGATAAGCCGGCCCGCCCGGCTCGCGCGACAAATGTAAGTGCCGCCCGCGCACCGAGGTGATACGGCGTTGCGAGAGTCGTAACGCGACGTAACGAAACGGCGTTGGCCGTTCGGCCGAATCGCGAAAACTCGCCGCAACGTCTATAGTGGGTTACGGTTCGACACAATCACGACTGCGCGCTTCGCTATCGAACAGGGTAGAATTCCGCCAAACGCCTTGTGGACGAACACGCCACACACGCACAACATATTCTCTGACGCAGGCTCCTGCCGCACCTCAATGGCCAATCCCGCAGAATCCCATCCGCAAAACGACTTCATCAATTCGGCGCGCAAGGAACGTAAGCGCGTTGAAATCTATCTCGTCAACGGCATTCGTCTGACGGGATGTATCGAGTCGTTCGACCAGTACCTGGTGATGCTGCGCACCCCCGTGGGTCTGCAAGGCATCTACAAGCGCGCGATTTCCACGATCCAGCTCGACACCGGCGGCTCGCGCCCGGGCGGCGGCGGCCCCCGCGGTCCGCGCACCGGCGGGCGCCCCGGCGGCCGTGAAGGCGGCGGTCACAGCCCGTACGGCTCGCACGGCGGCCCGCGCGAATCGCGTGGCGACGGCGGCGGCTACGGTTCCCGCGAACCGCGTGAAGGCTATGGCTCCCGCGAGCCGCGCGAAGGTTACGGCTCGCGTGAACCGCGCGAAGGCTACGGCGCACCGCGCGAACCCCGTGAACCGCGCGAAAGCTATGGCGCACCGCGCGACGCCGGCGACGCATCCGGCAACACATCGCCGTCGGACGCACGCGGCGGCGGCAACGGGCCGGTGATCGTCACGCGCCGCCGGCGAATCGTACCGGACGGCCAGTAAAACAAAAGGGCAAGCCAACGGGCTTGCCCTTTTTTCTTGTGCGGCCGCCGGCGCGGCATGTCGCCGCACCGCCGCTCTCAGCTCAGCGTGCCGTCGCGGGCAGGCCCGCGTTGGCCTCGCGCTGCAGCGAACGCACCTGCTGCCGCAACGCGCGCAGTTGCGACTGGAGTTCGGCCTGTTGCGCCTGCAACGCGACCGTCTCGCTGCGTACGTTCTTCTGGCGATCCGTAACCGCTGCCTGCTGCTGGCGTGCGATCGAGATATCGGCCTGCAGACGCCGCGCGCGATCCTGCGTGACTTCGATCTGCTTGTCCATTTGCGCCTTCTGCGATTCCAGCTTCGCCGCCCGCAGCTCGTTGACGGCCAGCCGCTCCGCCTGATGCGAGAAATCGCGATAGATCGCTTCCGCACGCGTTTCGTCGTAAGTCTTGATGACGCGCCAGAACGCCTTCTGCTGGAACAGCGCGACGAAGTACGCACCGTCCTTCACGTTGAACAGCAGGCTCGCGCCGTAGCTGCCGTTGTAGCTCGTGCGCATTTCCGTCAGCGTGCGTGCCTGGATCTGGCGCTGCAGATCGTCGACCGTGCTCGGCCCCGTCGCCTCGCCCGCCTGCGGCTGCACCGACGTCTGGACCTGGGAATCGATCACCGGAATCGCGGCCACCGGCGCCGATGCCTGCTGCACCGCCGACGAATCGCTGCCTGCCAGCCCCTGCGCGTGAGCGCCCTGCATGCCCCCCACCATCGCGAGCAACACACACGCCCGCCCCCACCCCGTCATATGGCTCATGAAGTTTTTATTCCCCGCCCGAGTCGTTGTAATCCAGCGCGATTTTATCTCATTAATTACTCGCTTTCGCGTGTCTCGGGCTCTTCGTCGAATATCTGATACTTGCGCATCTTTTCCCACAACACCTTGCGGCTGATGCCGAGCTGCTGCGCCGTGTCCTGACGCCGCCAACCGTTTGCGTCGAGCGCCGTGATGACGCGGTTGCGCTCGTTCATGTCCCACTTGCTGCGATCGACGAAGACCTCGGCCACACTCTCCGCCGGCACCGGCTGTGCCGAGCTGCGCGCGTGCGCAATCAACCGCTGCAGCCGCGCGGCATCCCACCCGCCCGTCTGCCGCACCGTCACGCCGACACGCTCCGCGAGGTTGCGCAATTCGCGCACGTTGCCGGGGAAATAGCTGTCCGCGACCGAGTCCGTCAGCCAGTACGGCAGATCGGACACCTGGGCAAGCCGGTCGTCGCCGACGACCTGCGCGACGAACGACTTGAACAGCGCGATCTTGTCGACCGCGCCGCGCTCTTCCAGTGACGGAATGCTCAGCTCGATCACCGCGAGCCGATAGTAGAGATCCGCGCGGAACAGGCCTTCCTTCACGAGCTGCGGCAGCTTCTTGTTGCTCGCGGCGACCAGGCGGAAATCGACCTTGACCGACGTCGCCGCGCCGACGCGCAGCACCGCGCCGTCCTCGAGCACGCGCAGCAGCTTGACCTGCTGGTACAGCGGCAGATCGCCGACTTCATCGAGGAACAGCGTGCCGCCCGCCGCCTGCTCGAAATAGCCTTTATGCGCAACAACCGCGCCCGTGAACGATCCTTTCGCATGGCCGAAGAACAGCGATTCGAACAGGCCGTCCGGGATCGCGCCGCAGTTCACCGGCACGAATTCGCCGTGCCGGTAGCGCGAATGCTTTTCGTGCAGCAGTTGCGCGATGCGCTCCTTGCCCACGCCGGTTTCTCCGTGCAGCAGCACGTTGGTGTCGCAATCGGCGAACGTATCGACTTCGTGCAGCAGAGCCTGCATCGATTCCGAGTGCGCGACGAGTTCGGACGGCTGTAACGTTTCGGCCGCGTGCGCACGCAGTTGCGTGACGAGCTTGCCGATCATTCCGCGCAGTTCGGCGCACGTGAAGTCGAGCGGCAGGATATGCGAATACTCGGGCGGATAATGCGACGCGTCGTGGTCGCGCGCCGCGCCGACCCAGACGACCGGCATGCCGATGTTGGCCTGCCAGTCGCGCAGGAACGCCGCGCCGGTTTCGATCATCGACACGCTGATGATCGCCAGCGACGGCCGCAACGCGGCGCGCTCGGGCGAGATCTCCGCATTGTCGGCACGGATCACTTCGACGTCGAAGCTCGCCATGCACCGGGCGACGCGGTCGACAATATCCGCCTTGCCTTCCCAGACGTACAGGTCGAGTTCTGCGATTGCGGGCGTGGTTCTCATGATTCGGATGCGGCTTCAGTTATTGACGAGTTGCTTGGTATTGCAGGTCAGTGACCGGTTGCGGGCGGCAGCGACGCCGCCTGCTTCGATAACGGAACGCTCAGGCATTCATTGAACAAGCATGGGATTGCCGCATTTGATCGAGTCCGGTGTGTTCGTGACAGAGGCGTTCCCCAGGCTCAAACCGAGCAGGCCCGTGACCGAGGTTAGGAGCGAATCGATCGGTTGCAGGAGTAGCGGAACGAGTGTGGTCGCCAGCGCGGACAAGATCGGCCCGGTTATGACGCCCAATATGGGATTCACTATGACGCCCAGCCACGACAGCAAACCGCTGTTCGCCGACAGTTGCAACGACAGGCCGCTGTTCAAGATACCTTGAACAGCGGGCGACAGGAACTGATCCGTTCCTGTGCTCAGCATGTACGGCGACGCCGGGTTCGGCGAAGCCGACGACCCAGGCCCGGGATATGTGAACACCAACGGCGTCGGATTTTGATTGGCGACGGGAACCGTCAGCTGTCCGGGCAACAGGTTGATGTTGATCGAGATATCGGTCAGGTCGACGATTCCGAACGTCAGGGTTTTGACCAACGTCGTCAGCCCGGAAACCAGACCGCCGAGGTTCAACAGGTTGAGCAGGCTCTGCAGGTTGACGGACACCAACGTAATCGGTGCTGCGCTGCCGTCGGGAACATAACCGCTGGGCGCATTGAGATTGATCGGCGTATTCGCCGCGCCGCCGATGTAGACGGCCACTACCCCGGTCTGCACGTTTACCTGCGCGCTTTTCGTGCCGTCCGCGGTGCAATTGACGGACATCAGGCCCGCCTTCGCCGGCGCCACATAGGCAGTGATCGGCAATTGCACCGCTGCAAGCGGCGTCGCATTGCCGGACGGACAACTGCCACCCGGAAAGACCAGCGAGCCGTTGGAGCACGTCGACAGCAGCGAGATCGACGTATTGAGGAACACATTCCCCTGCGCGGTCGACGTGTTGGTCGTGCAATCGGACGTCCCGCAATTCGCCGGTCCGGGCGGACCGCTCGCGGTGGACGGCGGGTTCGCCCCCAACTTGACGGAACCCGACACGGTCACGTTCAGTAACGGTGCGAGCAACGTGGGTGTCTGGACCGCGACACTGGGAATGCTCACCGAATTCGTGCCGTTCGCGATCTGCAACGCCGTCGACAACAATCCGAGTGCATTGACGCTGGCATCGACGGCGGAACTTCCCGTAGCGGTTGCGGCGGAAACCAACTGGCCGAGCGCGATCTGCGGCCCGCCACAAATGCTGTTCGAACAAAGCGCGACGACGAGCGCATTCAGAACGTTCAGATTCGCTGCAGCCACATTCTGCTGCGTCGCCGCCTGCAACGTCGCATTGGCCAGCTGGCCGAGCGTCACGTTCCCGTTCAATACGGACGTACTCGAGCCGACTGGCAGATTGGCGAGAATACCGGCCAGTTTCAGGTTAACTTGCGCGAGCCCCTGATAATCGACAGCCTGCAGATTCAGCGCATTGGGCGAACCCGTCAGCGCCTTGAGCAACTGATTGGCCAGTCCACCGTTCAGCGACGCAAGCGACGTGGTCAGCGTAAAGGTATCAGTGGGCACGCTCTTGGCAATGGCCGACGCGTCGATGGTGATCCCGCTGCGAAAAATGCCCGAGACCGGCTCGGAAACCGTCACGCATACGGCGTTGACCGATTGACCATTGATCGTTCCGGGCGACAAGCCTGCGCATTGGCCGTTGGTTGCTGCGCCAGAGGTCGGCGTAAACAGCGGATTGCCGCTGCCCTGAGGCGCGGTCCAGACACCGCACGTCACGGAAACGGTCGAGTTGGCCGGCAGCGGATTCGCCGCCGGATTCGCGATTCGATTGGCTGCCGTCGTCGCCGCCGAGCAGGTCGAATCAGCGGTAATTTGCGACACGGCCGAAAGCGCGGCCAGATCGGCAGCCGCCTGCATGCTGCGCCGTTCAGAATAGAAACGGCCGATGTCGATCGCACCCAGCATGATGAATGCGACCGACACCCAAATCGCGGCCATGACCGCAATGGCACCGCGCTGGCGCTGCCGCCGCGGACGGCGTGCAACGCGACGCCGCCGCGCTACGTGTGCTTGATCTGCGTGCATCGCCATCCCGCTTACTGCATGCCCTGACCACCGCCCGACATGCCGCTGGCGGAACCGAGCTGCGAGCTCATCGAACCCGGAACCTTGTTCTTGAACGAATCGAGATACCGCTGGTAGACAAGCGACGCCACGTCGCCGAGCAACGGCTGCGTCGGTGCCGCCGCGCGATTGTCGCGTTGCATCGTGAGCCAGTCTCTTGTCGAGTGGCCTACGTCGGACGCGCCCGCTGTCACGGCCTCTTGCCCGTATGCCCCGGCGGAACCCGCCGCCGCGCAGACGATCGCGGCCAGCACCGCGATCCGACCCGCGCGCACGCTTCGATGATGTTTGTTGCCGTTCATGTCGTTCCCCCGATGCCTGTTCATTGTGCAAACCGTTGCAGCAGCGGCACGGTCTGATCGTAGCCAACATTGTTCGCCATCGGCGTGATCGGCGCGGCGGTGCCGCGCCGCGACACCACCGGCGGCGTCGCGACCGCGCGTTGCTGCGCGCGCGCCGCCGCGGTAATCCTCGCGGCGTCGCTGGCAATGTCCTTGCGGATATCCGCCGGCAGATGCTGCTGGTTCATCAGCCTCTGCGCGTCCTGCGCGCGGCCTGCTGCAAACAGGTAAAGCACGAGGTTGCTGACGATTTTCGGATTGCGCTGATCCAGTTCCGCCGCCTTCATCAACGGCACGCGCGCTCCGACAACATCGCCGCCGCGCAACTTCGCGTATGCGAGATCGGACAGCATCGACGCATCGGTCGGCGCCAGCTCCGACGCTTGCGTCAGCGTCTGCGCCGCGCGGTCGAAATCACCCGCCGCGCCCGCGAGCAGGCCGAGCCCGCGATAGCCGCGCGCGGCGAGCGGCGTCTTCAGCAACTGCGTGTAGGCGGCTGCGCTCGCGGCCGGCTGGTCGGTCATCCGCAGCGCGTCCGCGCGCAGCAGGATCGACTCCGGCATGACACCGTAGGTCTTGTCGTACGCGTCGATGTGCGCGAGCGACGCGTAATAAAGCCCCTGCGACTGCATCCGCTGGATCAGGCCGAGGTACATGCCCGGCGTATCCGGCACGGCCTGCTTCTGGTCGGCCGCCTGTATCAGCGCCGCGCGCTCCGTCTGCGCGCTCACGCCATAACCGCTGTCCTTGGTCGCGCACGCGCCCAGCAGCAACACCGCCGCTACCGCACCCGCCCGTATAGCCATTCCGCCGATCCGCTTCATCGTCATTCCTTCCGTCCGTCAATGATGCCGCGACAACGCGTGCATCACCGCCAACATGCCGGGCCCGGCCGTCACGATCAACAGCGCGGGCAACAGCGTCAGCACCATTACCCCGGTCATCTTCACGGTCAACCGCCCGATCCGCTCGCGCAGCATGGCCCGACGCGTTTCGCGCAGCCGGTCCCCGAACTGCTTGAGCGGCTCCTGCACCGCGCCGCCATGCTTGTCGACCTGGATCATCAATCGCACGATCGCGCGCAAGTCTTCGTTGTCGAATCCGACGGACAGCCGCTGCAGCGACTGCTCGCGCGTGCGGCCCGCAGCGAACTGGCGCTGCGCGATTCCCACCTCCGACGACAGCACCGGCAACATCCCGCGAAAATCGTTCGTCACGACTTGCAGGCTCTGGTCCAACGACAGTCCAACCCCTTGCAGCAAGCGCAGCATGTCGACGAGCAACGGCAGTTCGTCGACCACGCTCTGCCGACGCGCCGCCGCACGGCGCTGCACGTAGAGCTTCGGCAACATGAAGCCGAGCCCGAAGGCGGCGAACATGCCGACCATCCAGATACCGCCCTTCATGCGCCCGCTCGCGAAGATCGCGAACAGCAGCGGCAACCCGATCCCGCACGCGACCCGCGCGCTCAGGAACAGCCCGCGCGTGCGCGCGTCGACATAGCCGCATTGCTCGAGCAGGCGGCGATCCTCTTCCGCGACAGCGTATTTGCCGAACCCGGTATCGAGCCAGCGCACGCCCGCCGCCGACAGCCTGTCGAGAAAACGTTCGACGCGCTGCCCGCCACGCACGTCGGGCTTCGCAGGCGCATCGCCATCCGGCGCGGTTCGCGCTTTCGCTGCCGCGAGCGCGGCCATGCGCCGGTCCAGCGCATCGACCAGCGCGCGTTCGGCACGCGCCGCGGCACTCGCGCGCAACATGGCAACAACGCCGAGCAGCAGCACCCCGAGCGCGCCCACCGCCAACGCAATCGCCCCGATTTGAGTCGCTGTCATAACATCACCTGAGTCGAGCCATCCGATACAGCCATACGCTGCCGACCAATTGCATCAGGAACGCGGTCATGAGGAGCGTTCGCCCGCTCGGATCGTTCCACATCCCGTGCAGATACCTCGGGTTTGTCATCACGACAAAGCTGCCGATTGCGATCGGCAGCATCACGAGGACGAACGCCGACAGCCGCGTCTCCGACGACATCGCGGTCAATTCCCGCTCGGCCTGCTCCAGATCGCGCATGAACACGGCCATCCGTTCGAGCATGACGTCCGCACGGCCGCCGTATTTGACGGACAAGCGCAGCACCGAGCCCACGAGTTCGAACTCTTCGGTCCGGTAGACCTTCGCGATGTGCATCATGGCGCGATCGATCTCGATACCGCCGCGCAGCATCCGCGACACGAGGTCGAGGCAGCCGCGCAGCGGCTCCTCGGTCGTCAGCAGCGCGGACTGGAACGCCGCCGGCACGCTGTTGCCGAGCGTCACGAGACGCACGATCCCGTCGAGAAACGACGGGATCTGCCGGACAATCTTCAGTCTGCGCCGCTGAATTCGCGACGCGAGCCAGACGCCGAGTATCGAGCTGCCGCACGCGAGCGCCGCGAAGCACGCAAGCGCACCCCCGCGACTGCCCGCGAATGCCGCGGCAACAACCAGCACGGCAAGCGCGACGAGCGTCTTGCCTCGTGCATCCTCGATCCCGGCGCGACTCGCGAGGTTCGTCAGATACTCGGATGCAGTCGCATACCAGTGCGCCCAGAATGCGTCGGACGATACATTCCGTGCCGCGCCCGGCTGCGGTACGGTACGCGCAGCACCTGCCGCGGACGGCCGTGCCGGCTGCGCGGCGACACCGGCACGTGCGCCGGGTTCGAGCCGGCTGTCGATGAAGCGCTTCGCGTCGGTTCGTACGCGCCGGGTCTCCGCGTGACGCCACAGCATCATCGCCGCCGCGACGCACAGCATCGCGCACGCCAGCACCCATACCATCGCGCTATACATTGAAGCCCCCGCCGCCGCGGCCGAACCCGCCACCGCCGAAGCCGCCGCCAAACCCGCCATCGCCGAATCCGCCGCTCGTCAGCGTCTGACGGAAGCGCGCAAGCTTCGGCGAATGCGGATGAATGCCCAGCGTTTCCCAGTGGTCGACCTCCTCGCCCTCGGGCGTCACGCGTGCTTCGTAGCGGTAAAGCTCCTGCATCGCGATGATGTTGTCGGACAACCCGGTAACTTCGGTGATCGACAGGATCCGCCGCCGCCCGTTCGACAGGCGCCCGATCTGCACGATGAAGTCGATCGCGTTCGCGATCTGCCGACGCAGGCTCGACTCGGTCCCCTGGAAGCCCGCGAAGCCCGCCAGCATCTCGAGACGGTACAGGCACTCGCGCGGCGAACTCGCGTGCACGGTGCCCATCGAGCCGTCGTGACCCGTGTTCATCGCCTGCAGCATTTCCAGTACTTCGCCGCCGCGCACTTCGCCGACGATGATCCGGTCCGGGCGCATCCGCAGCGTATTGCGCAACAGATCGCGAATCGACACGATGCCGGTGCCGTCGAAGCCGCCCGGCCGGCTCTCGAGCCGCACGACGTGCGGGTGGTTCAGCGACAGTTCCGCCGTATCCTCGATCGTCACGACACGCTCGATCTCGGGAATGTGGAACGCGAGCGCGTTGAGCAGCGACGTCTTGCCGGAACTCGTACCGCCCGATACGAGAATGTTGCAGCGCGCCTCGACCGCCGCCTGGAGCAGCGTGTCGATCTCTTCATTGAAGGTCCCGTTGGCGAGCAGGTCGGACGGCTTCAGCGGATCCTTGCGGAATTTCCGGATCGATACGACCGGGCCGTCGATCGACAGCGGCTCGATCACGACGTTCACGCGGCCACCATCTGGCAGCCGCGCATCGACCATCGGGTTCGACTCGTCGAGACGGCGGCCGATCGGCGCGAGGATGCGCCGTACGATCCGCAACAGGTGCGCGTTGTCGGTGAAGCGCACCGGCAGCTTCGCGAGGATCCCGTGACGCGACACGTACACGTCGTTGTAGCCGTTGATCAGGATGTCCTCGACAGCCGGGTCCGCGAGCAGGTCCTCGATCGGCCCGAAGCCCGCGAGTTCCTTCGTCAGCGCCTCGGCGATCGCGCGCACCTCGTTCTCGTTGAGCGGAATACGGCGCAGGCGCACGAAGCTGTCGATCTCGAGATCGACGAACTGGTTGATCGCCTGGCGGGACCATCTGCCGAACTCGGCGCCCAGTTCTTCGATGCGCGTCAGCAAGTGCTCGTGAGCGGCATTCTTGATGTCGTGGAATTGCTGCGTCTGGGAGAACGGCGCTGCGCCGTCGGCGAATTGAATGTCGTGTGCCATCGCTTACGACCGCTTGGACGAGGGTTGAATGAGGCGCTTCAGCGCAGACAGGCCGGATGCCGGACGCGATGCGGCCGATCTGACCGGTACGCCTGGCAGCCGCGCGGCGAGCGACTCGAGCGCGCGCACGTACGGGTCGCGCTCCGCCATGTCGACGATGAGCCGGCCCTGGTTCGCCGCACGGCCGATCGCGACGCGGCGCGACGGCAAGGTTCCGGCCAGCGACAGGCCGAGGCGTTCGGCGATCTGCGCGGGCGTCAGGTCGAGTGCGGGGTCGTACTGGTTGACGACGAGCCGCACGCGATCGGTTTCGACACCCGCGTCGCGCAGCCCGGTCAGCAGATCGGCTGCGGATACGATCGACGCGACGCCCTGATCGCAGACGAGCCACGCTTCGTCGGCCGGGCTCGTGATCTGGGCGACGAACTCGCGGTTCGAAAAGCCGCCGAGATCGACGATCTGCTGATCGAAGAAGGCGCGAAAGCGGTTCAGCAAACCGGCACACGACGCATACGAGACGTCGCGCAGCCCGCCGAGATCGGCCGGCAGCGTCGTCAATGCGACGCCGCTCTCATGCCGCGTCAGCGCGGTATTCACGAAGGTCCGGTCGATGCGGCGCAGGTTGTGAACCGCATCGATGAAATGGAATTCGCAGCGGGTATTCAGGAACAGCGCGCCATCGCCTGCCGGCAGCCCCAGGTCGACGAGCGCGGTCTGGCGACCGGCCGGGGTGCCGCCATTCGGCACCCCGGCCGCCCCCGGGCTCGCCGCGCGCTTCTGCAGCCATACGGCGAGATTCGCCGCGAGCGTGCTCACGCCCATGCCGGCGCGCGCACCAAGCAACGCGACCAGCTTGCCGTGGCGGCTCGCCGGCTCGGCTACGTTCGCAAGCAGCCCGCGCGTCGTGCGCAACGCCTCCTCGACCGGTGCCGACACGTCGATGAAATCGCGAACGCCGGCGCGCAATGCGGCGAGCGTGCTCTCCGGCTGTGCGAGCGAGCCGAGCGCGACGATCGGCAACCCCGGATGCGCGGCGCGAACCGCGGCGGCGGCAATGCTCGCTGCCGTGCTGCCATCCGAGAAATCGATGAAGACGAGCGCCGGATTGAGGCCCGTGATGCGCTGTGCCAGCACGCCCGGTTCGAGCGATGCGGCCTCGACCGCGCCGGCCGACACGAGCGTGTCGGCCAGCCAGCGGACATGCGCGTCCTGTTGCGATGCGCAAATGAAATAGTCGGTCACGGCGGGTTCACACAATGATTGGGTTCGCGCGTTCATGTTGAACACCCCCGATTACGCAAGGCGTGCCGATGCACCGCCACACGCGATGCGTCGCACTCATTTCGAAAACCCCGGTGCAGCGTCCGGCGACGCGGCGCCGCCCAGATACGACTGCCAGACCGGCCCGTTCCGCTGTTCGGACAGCTCGCCCGGCGTTGCGGGCAGCACCGCCCCCTTCGCGATAGGCGCGACGAGATGCGGCGTGACGATGATCAGCAGCTCTTTGTCATTCTGCTGATAGTTCAGGTTCTTGAAGAACGTTCCGATGATCGGCAGATCGCCGAGCAACGGCACCTTGCTCACGTTCGACATCGTCTGGCGATCGATCAGGCCGCCAATCACGAAACTCTCGCCGTCGCCGAGTTCGACGGTCGTATCCGCGCGGCGGGTCGTGATACCCGGAACCGCGACGCCGCTGATCGTCACGCTGTTCACGAAATCGAGCTGGCTCGACTCGGGCGCGACCTTCAACGCGATCCGCTGCGGGCTCAGCACCGTCGGTGTCAGCGAGAGCCCGACACCGTATTGCTTCCACTGGATCGCGGTCGAGCCGAGCCCTTGCGGCGACGGCACCGGAATCTCGCCGCCCGCGAGGAAGCTCGCACTCTGCCCGGACAGCGCGACAAGCGTCGGCTCCGCGAGCACGCGCGCAAGATTGTTCGCCTCCAGCAGCGACAGGTCGGCGAAGATGCCGTGCCCGGCTGCGTTCACGACCAGGTTGAAGGCCGACGCCACGGGCGCACCGAGCGTCGGGATGTAGCCGGCGGTACCGGGGCCCGCTCCGCCGTTGTATGACTGCACACCGCCCGGCGAGAACGAGCCGAACGAGAACCCGTTGCTTTGCTTGAAGAAGTTGAAACCGACCTGCTTGAGCACCGAGCGGCTGAATTCGACGACGCGCACATCGACCTGCACGACATTCTTGCCGGCGATCGTCGAGCGATCGATCACGACACCTTTCGCGCTCATGTTCTTGCCGACCGCGACTGCGCGGTCGTGCGCATCGAGCGATGCCGACGTTCCCTGCAGCACCGCCGTTCCGCCGTACGCATTCACGCGCGGCGTGGAGCCGTCGAGCACCGCATGCGCGGACGCATCGACGACTTCGACGTTCCAGACCGTCGGTTCATCGCGGCCGCGCTCCCACAGCATCACGTTCGTCGCACCAGGCGCCTTCGCGATCAGCAGCACCGATCCGGAACGGCTGCCCTTCATGATCAGCATGTCGGCGACCGCCGGATCGCCCACCGCAACGCGCTGCAACGCGCGGCCGGCCGAAATCTGCCGTTGCGCGCCAACGGCGAGTTCGATCGTGCCGCTCGCGCTGGCGAGCGATGCAAATGTCATGGCCCAGATAGCAATCGCGAATGCAATCAGTGTGTTTTTCATTGTTCGTTGGACCGTCTCGCGGCCTTTTACTCGTCGTCGCTGATATCGATGCCAGTCGATGCCTTTCAATAAGCAACCGTTTCCGACCGGCCGCCGCGAATCACCTCGATACCGCCACCCCCGCTCGGCCGCACGGCCGGCGGCAAGCGCGACGGCAGCGGTGGCACGTTCACGTTGGCCACCGCATTGCGCTGCGTGCCGGACAGTTGCTGCAGCGTCACACCGGCTGCCGCGAGCACCGACGGCGACAGCTTGTTGTCCGTGCGCACCGCAACCGTCTGCATCGCAAGCTCGTCATCGCGCGGGTTACGCAATGCGAGGGTCAACCGGCCGCTCGCCTCGCCGAGCGTCAGCGCATCGACCTGCGCGGTCGGCACCGCAAGCACTGCGATATGCACATTCGACGGCTGGCCGTTATTGCCGTTCGTGTTGTTGCCGCTGTCGCGTTCGGTCGTTGCATCGCCGAACGACAGCACACGTACCTTCGACAACAGCAGCCGAGCCTGCGTCTGCGAGATTTCCCCGTCGAACATCGAGTTGCCCTCGCGCTTGAGGTTCAGGAACACGTCGACGAAATTGCCGGGGCGCAGCCGATTGCCGACCGCGTTGGTCTCGTCGACGCGAACCGCAATCGCGCGCTCGCCCGGCTGCACGTCCTCGGCAATTCCCGACACCAATGCGCCCGAGACAACCGGCGACGAAACCGGAATGTCCCGCGTCGGCACACGGCCGACGAGCTCGCCCGGATTGCCGAACGCACCGCCCGGCATCGACGCGGTCGATTGAACCTTCAACGCGTCGGCGGTAATCGGCTGCCCCGCCGGCAACATGCGCGCCGCGATCACGACCGGCACCGGATTTGCCACCGCGATCTGCTGCGCCGGCACGGGAGCCGGCGAACTACGCCCGAGCATCCACGCATAGACTCCGAGCAGAACAGCGATCGCAATCAGTAGCCCCGCGATGATCTTGGTTAGGTTGTTGGCCATGTTTTTGTATGAATGTCGGAATAAATGTCCGAGTAAGTTTTTCCTGCTGCTCTATTCATGTGCTCGCGAGCTCGTCGCGTCACGATGCCTCTCTCATAGGATGGACTGCGGGATCTGCACGACCGCCGTACTCGTCAACGGATTGGTGATGATGGCCCCAAGGAATGGCATGGTCGTGACCCACGCTTCCGGCGAGTAGCTCACCGTAACCGTCAGGCAATACAGCGTCGGCGGATTCGTCGTGTCGTAACTGCACTGCGGCGCAGCCACCTGCGGCGGGCTGATATTCAGCCAGCCCAAGACATTCTGTGCGGCAGTCGTTGCGTTCGTCACACGCGCGGCCAGGGTCGGCGCGTAATTCAAGCCCGCACGCGCGCCTTCGCTGGCCGCCAGCGTCAAGCTTTGCTGAATGACGAAGATCATCCCGAAACTGAGGATCGCGTAGACGATCATGAAGAACAGTGGGAAAACGATTGCGAATTCGACTGCTGTCGCCCCGCGCTGCCGCCGGTATCCCAGTGGCTGCCTCAGTCGCTTCATCGCATGCCCCCCGTTGCAACCAGATAGACGAGCCATGCCGCAGCCGGTATCGCCAGACATGCCGCATAGGGCGTCGCCCGATATTTGCCGAGCGCCAGCGCGGGCTCGCCGCGGCGCCACAATGTGCCGAGCGACGTACCCGACAACAGCATTAGGACAACTGCATGAATGCCGGCGGCAAGACTCGCGGCGACCCAGAGCCACAGCAGCGCGTGCGCTCCGCACCATGCACCGAGCACGGCGAATATCTTCACGTCTGCCGCGCCCATCAGGCGAAGCATGAAAAAGGGGAAAAGGCCAACCAGCCCGGCCAGCATGCCGAGCATTGCCTGAAACGGCGAGATCCCGAATGGGTTCGCGTTGAAAAACGCGCCGCCTAATCCAATGACCAGCCCGGTCAAGGCGAGTGGATTCGAGATGCGTCGAAAACGGATATCGCTTGCCGTGACGAACGTCGCCCAGACCAGGAATACCCCGCTGAAAATAAGATGTGCCATCGCGCCACAGCCCGCCGCAAATGTCGGTAGCGAGCGAATTGCCGAGGCAATCCGCTTGCTACCAACCCAAAACAGCTTTCACGAAATGTGAGCCGTTCAAATTATTTACGGAGGCGGTCAGGAACCCCAAATCGTGGTAGACGAACAGGCCGTAGCCGTACGCGTGGTCACGCAAGTACCGAGTTTGGTGAACATGTTCCCGAGACTGTCACCGATCGACGTTACTCCAGCAACGATCGCGACAGCGATAAGACCCGCGATCAGCCCGTACTCGATCGCGGTAACCCCTTTGTTTTCCCTAAGGAAACGCTTGATGATTGCCTTCATTTTATTCCTCGTGCCTGTATTTACGTTCTTTGGCCTTTTATACGTATACATCTCTGCATATCTGGCCGTTGCCCCGCGCTGTTCGCCATATCTGCTGCAACGACAACCGGGTGCGCTTTCTTTATAGGTCGCCCCGAAGGGCATGTCTCACGATTTGATGCAAGTTAACATTCGCGATAGTGACCCTCCTCGAACGTTGTGTACCGAACCGTACATTTGCTTACATCTGCCTCGGATTCTATATCCGATCCTATTTATCTTCCAACCTCTTTCAACGGCTCGGATCGAAAAAAATGACCTCGAGCACGACGTATTTGTACGGCGTTTCGGTAGGTCTTACACATAGGATTTACGATAGGTTAGATGTGCATACCTAATCCACCAGTAAAACAATTGCCTCGTCCACCAAGCCCGCGCGGACCCCACGTTACGCCGCACCCGTAACGCCAATGTTGTGACGTTACGTTACGAAACGGCCGAAACCGTTCTCATTTGCCCACGCTTAAACAGATTCAACAATCTTTCAATTTCCATAATTTCCTTTTCTGACAAGGAATTGCCTCGTTTAAAACGTGTTATCGAACCGTCGGGCGTCGAAATGGCACGACAGTTGCAGAGTAGTCCTCGCGGCACTCAACACAACGAAGTTCACAACACATTTTGAATGCGAGGAAGAAATGGACATTAAGGTTATCCCTCATGGCGTGTTCCGGACGACTCTGATCGCGGCCACCGTTGCAGCCATGCTTTCCCTCTCCGCGTGCGGCGGCTCCGGCTCCATCAGCCAGGGCCTCGGCGGCGGCTCGAGCTCCGGCAGCGGCGATTCGATCTCCACGTCGGGTGGCGGCACCTCCGGCGGCACGTCGGGTTCGACTAGCGGCGGCACGTCGGGCAGCACCAGCGGCTCGACCAGCGGCAGCACGAGCGGTTCGACGAGCGGCAGCACCAGCGGCTCGACGAGCGGAACGACCAGCGGCACGAGCGGCACCTCGGGTGTGTCGTCGAACGCGGTGGGAAATGTCCTCGCAAACGGAAGCAATCTCGTCACGGGTGTCGGCGGAGCCGTCTCGGACCTCGGCACCGTCATCGCCAACCAGTCGCTGCCAGGCGTCAACCCGGCCACCACGCAAGCCGCGGGCGGCATCGTGCAGAGCGTCGGCGGCGCGGTGACCGCGCTCGGCAACGGCCTCGGCAATGGTCTTGGCCAGCTCGGCGCGACGAAGGATCCGATCGGCACCACGGTCGCCAGCACGGGCGGCGTGGTCAATCAGCTCGGCGGTGCCGTCACGCAGACCGGCAACCTGGTCACGAGCCTCGGCAGCGGCCCGCTGTCGCCGCTCGCGCCGGTCACGGGCGCCGTCGGCGGCCTCGTGTCGACGCTCGGCGGCGCCGTATCGAACGGCGGCACCACCCTCACCAATGCGCTGTCGACCGGCCCGATCCAGCAGGTCACGCAGACGGTCAGCTCGGCCATCACGCCGATCACGACAATGGTCGGCCAGACGACCCAGACGATCGGCACGACGACCGGCCTCGGTGCCCCCGTCAACACGCTGCTCGGCACGGTCGGCAACGGCCTGAACCAGGCCGGCGCGCTGCTCGCGTCGGCAGGCGGCAACCCTGTCACGACGGGCCTCGGCAACACCGTCTCGGCGACGGGCAATACCGTGAAGGCAGTCGGCGGCCTGCTCACCGGCGGCACCGGCGGCGCGACCAACCCGCTCGCTCCGCTCACGGGCCTCGTCTCCACGGTTACGGGTGCTCTCGGTGGCGCAACGGGCGGCGGCAGCGGCCCGCTCGCCCCGGTCACCGGTCTCGTCTCCACGGTCACCGGCGCACTCGGTGGCGCAACGGGCGGCAGCGGCAGCCCGCTCGCCCCTGTCACCGGTCTCGTCTCCACGGTCACCGGTGCACTGGGTGGCGCAGCGGGCGGTAGCGGCAGCCCGCTCGCCCCGGTCACGGGCCTCGTCTCGACGGTCACGGGCGCGCTCGGCGGTGCAACGGGCGGTACGAGCGGTAGCCCGCTCGCCCCGGTCACGGGTCTCCTCGGCGCAGTCACGGGCGCGCTCGGCGGCGCGACGGGTGGCGCGGGCGGCAGCAGCCCGCTCGCACCGGTGACGAACGTCGTGTCTACGGTCACCAGCACGGTCAGCGCACCGGCACTGACCGGCGGCACGGGTGCCGTCACGAACTCTGGCTCGTCGTCGAATCCGCTCGCGCCTGTCACGTCGCTGATCGGCGGCCTGCTCGGCGGCACACACGGCAAGTAAACCGATATCCATTCATCGACAAGACAGCGAGGAGTCCATCATGTCCCAGCAACGTTCTCTCACGACGGCCACCCTGCGCCAGTGGCGCGCGCCCCTCACCGCCTTCGCCGCAGCGTGCCTGCTGGCCGCCTGCGGCGGCGGCGGCGTCAGCTCGCCGCCGACCAGCAGCAACACCGGCCCGAGCAGCACGAGCGGCACGCCCAGCACGAGCGGCACCAGCGGCACATCCACGGGCACCAAGGGTGTCGTCAGCACGGTCGGCCAGACGGCCACCGACCTTGGCAGCACGGTCGGCAACATCAGCCTGCCGGGCCTCGGTGACGGCGTGACGAAGGGTGTCGGCAGCACGCTCTCCAGCACGAGCACGATCGTCGGCGCGGCCGCCGATGCGGTAAGCAACGGGCTGGGACAGATCGGCTCGACGAAGGATCCGGTCGGCACGACGGTTGCCGGTCTCGGCAATGTTGTCGGCGCGACGAGCAACACGGTGTCCGGCCTGAGCTCGACGGTCAAGGCGATCGGTACGGGCCCGCTCGCGCCGCTCGCCCCCGTCACGACTCCGGTCGGCACCGTGCTCGACACGGTCGCCAACGGCCTGTCGGCCGCCGGCACGACGATCGGTTCGACGCTGTCGTCGGGCGCCGTGCAGCAGGTCACGCAGCCGCTCAGTTCGGCGATCACGCCGCTCGTGATCACCGCCGGCCAGGTCACGCAACAGGTCGGCACGACAACCGGCCTCGGCCAGCCCGTCTCGGGCCTGCTCGGCCAGGTCGGCGGCGCGATCAGCTCGGCCGGCAAGCAGGTCGGCAGCACGTCGAACCAGCCGCTCGTCGGCGATGTCGGTCAACTCGTGACCGCAGTCGGCAACACCGTGACCAACGCGGGCGGCCTCGTCAATCCGAACGGCCCGAACGGCGCGGCACCGATCCCCGGCCTGATCACGAGCCTTGTCGGCGGCTCGACGGCTACCGTCCAGAACGGCACGTCGTCGGGCTCCGGTTCGACGAACCCGCTCGGCGGCCTGTTGTCGGGTCTTGGCTCGACGCCGCTCGGCTCGCTCACTGGCGCACTCGGCGGCGCAACGGGCGGCGCAGGCAGTGCAAACCCTCTCGCGCCTGTCACCGGTTTGCTGAATACTGTCACCGGAGCGGTGGGCGGTGCAGCAGGATCCGGGGGGGCGAGCCCGCTCGCGCCGATCACGTCGCTGGTCGGCGGCGTGTCGGGTACGGCATCGTCGGGTGGCGGTTCGACGGGCCTGCTGGCACCGGTAACGGGGTTGCTGGGCACGCTGGGTAGCGTTGGCAAGTAAGGAGGACGGTCGCACCTTCGCAGCCGGAGCGAATCGCGCGACCGTACCAATACATCCGGCATTGCGGCACGCGGCGCGCGACACCCTGGTGTCGCGCGCCGGCATTAGAAAGAAGATGAAAAGCAAGGCCAACGAGGAATAACAATGAAATCCAGACTCGACAGATGGATGATGCTGCTCGCCATCGCGGCGGCAAGCACGGCACAAGCACAAACGCGCGTCGGGGGTAACCCGCTCGACTCCCTGCCCCAGATCAACGCACCGAAAACCGGCCCGAACGTCACAGTGCAGGTCGCACCCCAGGCGCCGCAACTGCAGGAGTTGCTGTCGCGACACCTGACGCCGACGACGTTCCAGGTCGAAGGCGTGAAGTCGGTGCCGTTCGAGGAAATCTCGCGTCGCTTCACGCCCCTCGTCGGCAAGGACATCACGATCGGCGAGTTGATCGAAACCGCCAACGGCGTGACGAAGCTGTACCAGGATCGCGGCTACGCGTTGTCGTTCGCGTTCGTTCCCGCGCAGACGTTCGAGAACGGCGTCGTGCGCATCACGGTTGTCGAAGGCTATGTGTCGGACGTCAAGGTCACCGGCAAGCCCGGCGCGATGGAACCGAAGATTCGTGCGATCGCCGCGCATATCACTGCAGATCGCCCGCTGCGCCGCGCGACGTTCGAGCGCTACGTGAACACGTTCGGCCTGCTGCCCGGCCTCACTGTGAAGGCGAACGTGCCGCCGCCGCAAACCACCGAAGGGGCCACGACACTCGAACTCGCGGTCGACCGCAAGCCGTTCAACGTCAGCACCGGTATCGACTTCAACCACCCGGGCGTCCAGGGCCTCATCACCGCGACCGAAAACGGTCTGACGTCGTTCGGCGAGCAACTGAGCATCTCCGCGCTGGCGCCGCCGGGGCGTGACAAGCAGACCTACTTCGCGTTCAGCGGCGCAGTACCCGTCGGCAGCAGCGGCCTGATCACGCGCCTCGACGCAAGCACCTATCGCGGCAAGCCGACCAACAACCCGGGCCTGCCGTCATATGTCGAACGCACCGTCAAGAACGAGAAGCTCGGTCTTTCGGCATCCTATCCATTGCTGCTGAACAACCAGCGCAGCCTGCTCGGCACCGTTTCAGGCTACGCATCGCACAACGAAGACCGTTACCAGAACCAGATCAACGGCGCGACGCTCGACACGCGCTCGCAGGTCCGCGTGCTGCAGATGCAGCTCGACTACACGAGCGTTTCGCCGAAACAGGTTCAGAAGCTGAGCGTCAACGTTGCGAAGGGGTTCAACATCCTCGGCGCGTCGAAAGCGCAGGACGTGACCGTCGGCACGACGACGACTTCGGTGAACAGCCCGATTTCGCTGACCTTCGTCCGCACCGGCGCGACCTTCACTCAAACCAACGAATGGCCGTTCCGGATCGGTACGTCGGTTTCGCTGACCGGGCAATACAGCCCCGACTCGCTGCCGACATCCGAGCAGATCTCGTTCGGCTCGACTCGCTACGCGCTCGGCTACCAGCCTGGCGAAACGTCGGGCGACTCGGGCTGGGGGATGTCGCTGGAGGTCAACCGCGGCTTCTCGCCCGGCTGGACGTATATGAAATCCGTCACGCCGTACATTGCGTATGACATGGCGCGCGTGTACCTGCACTCGGGCACGCCGTCGCCAAGCCGCATGTCGTCGGTCGGCATCGGCGTGCGGTTCACGGACAGCCGTTACTACAGTCTCGACCTGAACGTCGCGAAACCGGTTGGCGACGCGCCGGTCGAAAGCGCATCGCGCAGCCCGCGCATCAACGCCGCATTCTCATATCAGCTCAACTGATCGGTCACCAAACAGCCCGCGTCACGCAGGCTGTTTCGATTAGAGTCCCCCCTATAAAACGTGGCGCGCGGTTTCACGTATTCTGGCGAAGCTCGCAACATGGCCGCCCCATGCAGGCGGTCGTGCGGGCGAATCGAACACGACATGCAAAACAAGGAGGATGACAATGATTCAACTGACCCGCCCGTTGCGTGCAATCGCCGTCGCCGGCGCACTGCTCGCCTGCGCAGCACCCACGTTCGCACAAGCCGATAACCCCATCGGCATGTGGCAGACGATCGACGACAACACCCATCAGCCGAAGGCACTCGTGCAGATCGCCGAGGACGGCGACGGTGCGCTGTCGGGCAAGGTCGTCAAGGGCCTCGGCGCGAACGATACGCCCGATCGCCGCTGCACCGCCTGCACGGACGAGCGCAAGGATCAGCTCATCAAGGGCATGACGATCATCAAGGCGATGAAGAAGGAAGGCGACCACTGGGACGGCGGCAACATTCTCGACCCGGAAAACGGCAAGGTCTACAAATGCAAGATGACGCTTGAAGACGGCGGCCAGAAGCTCATCGTGCGCGGTTACATCGGCGTGTCGCTGCTCGGCCGTTCGCAGACCTGGGTGCGCCAGCAATAACGCAGCACGCGCCGATACGCGCGGCTCAACAAAAAAATCGGCCTGCGACGAAGTCGTCAGGCCGATTTTCTTTTGGTGCGGGCGCAGAAGCAAACGACGGACATCACGCCGCGTGCTTCAACGTGTCCGATGCATAGCCGCCCGGTGTGCGACACACGGGCGCTACGCTGCTACGCGCCTGCGCTGCCTTCGATTGTGTGTGCTTGCGCATCCGCGTGGACAATTCGTTGCACAGATTCACGCCCGAATCGCCATAGAGCTCGCGCATCACGTTCAATAACGTGCCCGTCTCGTGCCATACCTTGAAGCGGCGATGGCATGTCTGATACGAAGGGTAACGACGCGGCATGGCGGACCACGTCGCGCCGCTGTAGATCACCCAGAGCACACCGTTCAGCACGGCACGCGTATTGGCTAGCGGTCGGCCGCGCAACTCGGTGCGCGGCTGCATTTCGGGCAGAAGCGGCGCAACGCAGCGCCACTCGTGGTCGGTCAGATCGCGATACGGTGTCATGGACATCTCCAGCCTTGGTAACCATGACACAACGATATCGGCTCACCTCAACAATGAATATAAGACAAATCCGAAAATACCCCGATATTGCATGAATTTGACCGGAATTGACGTTTGAATCGCGCCGATTACCGGAAATCGCAATCAGGTCAGCGAAGTGTCGACGATGCGGCGCGGCGTTTCGAGATACTCCTTCGACTGCATCTCGACGATACGCGAGACCGTGCGCGCAAATTCGTTGGCCATCGGGCCTTCGACATACAACTGCTCCGCCGGCACCGCCGCGGACATCAGCAACTTGACCTTGTGGTCGTACAGCACATCGATCAGCCAGGTGAAGCGGCGCGCCTCCGACGCCATCCGCGGCGACATCTGCGGCACCTCGGACAGCACGATCGCGTGGAAACGGCTCGCGAGTTCGAGATAGTCGTTCTGCGATCGCGGGCCGCCGCACAGCGTCGCGAAGTCGAACCATACGACGCCGTCCGCCTTGCGCAGCGCCTTCAGCTCGCGCTTCTCGATATGCAGGATCGGACTTTCGTCGGGTACCGCGGCGAGCTTCGCGAACGCATGGCGCAGTTCGCGATCGGCGTCGGCGCCAAGCGGCGTGTGATACATCTGCACCTGCGCGAGCGTGCGCTGGCGATAGTCGACACCCGCGTCGACGTTGAGCACGTCGAGCCTTTCCTTGATCAGCGCGATCGCCGGCAGCATGCGGTCGCGATGCAGCCCGTCCGGATACAGGTCGTCGGGATCGTAATTGGACGTCATAACGAACTGCACGCCGTTGTTGAACAGGCGATCGAGCAGACGGTACAGGATCATCGCGTCGGCAATGTCCGACACGTGGAACTCGTCGAAGCAGATCAGCCGGTAGCGCTTCGCGATGCGCCGCGCGAGTTCGTCGAGCGGATCGGCCTGCCCTTTCAGTTCCTCGAGCTCGCGGTGCACTTCGCGCATGAATTCGTGGAAATGCAGGCGCGTCTTGCGCTGCACGGGTACGACCGCGTAGAAGCTGTCCATCAGGAAGCTCTTGCCGCGACCGACACCGCCCCACATGTAGACGCCGCGCGGCAGGTCCGGATGAATGATGAGCTTCTTGAACGCGTTCGAGCGGCGCGACTTGTATTCGACCCACTCGTCGAAACAGCGCTGCAGGCGATCGACCGCGGCGCGCTGCGCGGGGTCGGACTGATATCCGCGCGTGGTCAGTTCGCGCGTGTAGTATTCGGTGACGTTCATCGGGCAAACCGGAAAGAACGAAGGCGAGCGGGAAACCCCGCCCGCCTTCGTCATGAGACGGCTGCGCCGGCCGAGGGCCGGCTGGCGCTTACCGCGCTCAGCTATTCAGCGAGCGCTTGTCGACGGCGAGCGCCGCTTCGCGCATCACTTCCGACATCGACGGGTGCGGATGGCAGATGCGGGCGATGTCTTCCGACGCCGCCTTGAATTCCATCGCCACCACGGCTTCCGCGATCAGGTCCGACGCGTTCGCAGCGATCACGTGCACGCCGAGCAGTTCGTCGGTCTTCGCGTCCGCGATCATCTTCACGAAACCATCCGGTGCGTTCATGCCGAGCGCGCGGCCGTTGATCGAGAACGGGAACTTGCCCGTCTTGATCTCGCGACCTTCCGCCTTCAGTTGCTGCTCCGTCTTGCCGACCCACGCGATTTCCGGGTACGTGTAGATCACCCACGGAATGCAGTTGTAGTCGATGTGCGGCTTCTGGCCGTCGATCACTTCCGCGACCAGCACACCTTCGTCTTCCGCCTTGTGCGCAAGCATCGGGCCGCGCACCACGTCGCCGATCGCGTAGACGTTCGGCACCGCCGTGCGGCAGTGGTCGTCGACGTCGATGAAGCCGCGCTCGTTCGCCTTCAGGCCGATTGCCTCGAGGCCGAGGTTGTCGGTGTTCGGCACGCGGCCGACCGACACGATCAGACGGTCGGCGTCGAGCGTCTGCGCGTTGCCGTCCTTGTCCGTGTAGGCGATCGACACGCCGTTCGCGGTCGTCTTCACTTCGCCGATCTTCACGCCGAGATGGATGTCGAGGCCCTGCTTCTTGAACAGCTTGGCCGCTTCCTTCGCGAGCGCTTCGTCGGCTGCGCCGAGAAACGCCGGCAGCGCTTCGAGCACCGTCACTTCGGCGCCCAGGCGACGCCACACCGAGCCGAGCTCGAGGCCGATCACGCCTGCGCCGATCACGGCGAGCTTCTTCGGCACCGAGTCGAACGTCAGCGCACCTTCGTTGTCCGACACGATCTTGTTGTCGACCGGGATGCCCGGCAGGTGACGCGCCTTCGAGCCCGTCGCGATGATCACGTTCTTCGCGGTGACGACTTCGGTTTCACCCTCGCCGCTCACTTCGATCTGCACGCCGGCGTCGGTCTTGCCGGCGAACTTGCCATGGCCCTTCAGCCAGGTGATCTTGTTCTTCTTGAACAGGAACTCGATACCGGACGTCATCTTCTCGACGATTGCGTCCTTGCGGCCGATCATCTTCGCGATGTCGATCTTCACGCCGTCGACCGTGATACCGTGGTCGGCCAGGTGATGCGACGTGTTCTCGAACTCTTCCGACGATGCGAGCAGCGCCTTCGACGGGATGCAGCCGACGTTCAGGCAGGTGCCGCCGAGCTTCAGCGCGCCGGCCGGGTTCTTCCACTTCTCGATACAGGCAACGGTCTTGCCGAGCTGTGCGGCACGGATCGCGGCGATGTAGCCGCCGGGGCCGGCGCCGATCACGACGACGTCAAATTCCTTGGACATGACAATCCTTTCTTCTTGTGCATCCGCACGGTCGCGCGTTTCGCGCGCCCGTGCGGAGCGGGTCAATGCGGTGAAACTCGGCTTACAGGTCGAGCAGCAGGCGTGCCGGATCCTCGAGCGCATCCTTCATCGCGACGAGCGACAGCACGGCTTCGCGACCGTCGATGATCCGGTGGTCGTACGACAGCGCGAGGTAGTTGATCGGACGGATCACGATCTGGCCGTTTTCGACGACCGGACGTTCCTTCGTCGCGTGCACGCCGAGGATTGCCGACTGCGGCGGGTTGATGATCGGGGTCGACAGCATCGAGCCGAACACGCCGCCGTTCGAGATCGAGAACGTACCGCCCGTCATTTCCTCGATCGACAGCTTGCCGTCCTTAGCCTTCTGGCCGAATTCGGCGATCTTCTTCTCGATGTCGGCGAGGCTCAGTTGATCCGCGTTGCGCAGGATCGGCACCACGAGACCGCGCGGCGAGCCGACGGCGATACCGATGTCGAAGTAGCCGTGGTAGACGATGTCGTTGCCGTCGATCGACGCGTTCACGAGCGGGAACTTCTTCAGCGCATGCACGGCCGCCTTCACGAAGAACGACATGAAGCCGAGCTTCACGCCATGTTCCTTCTCGAACTTGTCCTTGTACTTGTTGCGCAGTTCCATGACCGGAGCCATGTTGACTTCGTTGAACGTCGTCAGGATCGCGTTGGTCTGCTGCGATTCGAGCAGACGCTCGGCGATACGCGCACGCAGACGCGACATCGGCACGCGCTGTTCCGGACGGTCGTTCAGCCAGGTCGTCGCCGACGCCGGCACCTTCACTTCCGGCAGCGACGGCTTCGCAGCGGCCTTGGCCGGTGCGGCGGCCGGAGCGGCCTTCGGTGCGCTGCCTGCTGCCAGCGCGTCGCCCTTCGTGACGCGGCCGTCGCGGCCCGAACCTGCGACGTCGCCTGCCGACAGGCCCTTCTCGGCCAGCAGCTTCGATGCGGCCGGCGATGCGGTGGCCGACGATGCCGCTGCGGCGACCGGCTGTGCTGCCGGTGCGGCTGCGACAGGCGCTGCTGCCGGCTTGACTTCGGCGGCGCCCGCCGCTGCTTCGGCTGCACCTGCCTTCGCTTCGGTGTCGATCGTCGCGATCAGCTGGTCGGCAACCACCGTGTCACCGTCGTTCTGCAGCACTTGCGCGAGCACGCCCGCGGCCGGTGCCGGCACTTCGAGCACGACCTTGTCGGTCTCGAGTTCGATCAGGATTTCGTCTTGCGCGACTGCTTCGCCCGGCTTCTTCTTCCACTGCAGCATGGTGGCTTCCGAAACCGACTCCGAAAGCTGGGGGACTTTGACTTCTACGATAGCCATGTGATTTTCCTGGATGCTTAATCTGGGTAATGACGAGGTTCGTGCGATTCCTTCGGCCGGTGCGGCGCGCGACGCGCCCGGCGGGCCAAAGGAGACGGGAAAGCGCGGCGCGCCTTCCCGTTTCGCTTCCGTCGGTTATTTCGCGATCGATGCGCTCTTCAGGCGGCCGAAAGCACCTTCGATCAGGGCCTTCTGCTGCTCGTAGTGCTTCGCGTAGTAGCCAACCGCCGGCGAGGCCGAAGCCGGACGGCCGCTGTATGCCAGCTTCTGCCCTTCCTTCATGCCTTCCTTCAGATGGTGCTCGACGTAGAACCAGGGGCCCTGGTTCTGCGGCTCGTCCTGCACCCAGACCACTTCAGTCGCGTTCTCGTACTTCTTCATTTCGGCTTCGAACTGCTTGTGCGCGAACGGATACAGCTGCTCGATACGGATGATCGCGACGTCGTTCGCCTTCGCTTCGCGGCGGTGTGCGACGAGGTCGTAATACACGCGGCCCGAGCATGCCAGCACGCGCTTGACCTTCTTCGCGTCGATGCCGCCGTCGGTTTCGCCGATCACCGGCTGGAACGAACCCTTCGCGAGTTCCGACAGGTCCGACACCGCTTCCTTGTGACGCAGCAGCGACTTCGGCGTCGCGACGATCAGCGGCTTGCGGAACAGGCGGATCATCTGGCGACGCAGCAGGTGGAAGATCTGCGCCGGCGTCGTCGGCTGGACGACCTGCATGTTGTGATCCGCGCACAGTTGCAGGAAACGCTCGATACGAGTCGACGAGTGTTCCGGACCCTGGCCTTCATAGCCGTGCGGCAGCAGCATCGTCAGCCCCGACACGCGACCCCACTTCACTTCGCCCGACGAGATGAACTGGTCGATCACGACCTGCGCGCCGTTGACGAAGTCGCCGAACTGCGCTTCCCACAGCACGAGCGTGTTCGGCTCGGCGGTCGAGTAACCGTATTCGAAGCCCAGCACCGCTTCTTCCGACAGCACCGAGTCGATCACCGTGAACTTCGCCTGGCCTTCGGCGATGTTCTGCAGCGGCACGTACGTGCCGTCGTTCCAGCGCTCGCGGTTCTGGTCGTGCAGCACCGCGTGACGGTGCGTGAACGTGCCGCGGCCCGAGTCCTGGCCCGTCAGGCGCACCGAGTAGCCCGATGCGACGAGCGACGCGAACGCGAGGTGCTCGCCCATGCCCCAGTCGAGCGGCTGGTCGCCGCGCGCCATGTTGCGGCGGTCGTTGATCACGCGCTCGACGAGCGGGTGGACCTTGAAGTTTTCCGGGACCGTCGTGATGCGTTCGCCGAGGCGCTTCAGTTCGGCGAGCGGCACGGCCGTGTCGGCCGCATCCGTCCACTTGCGGTTCAGGAACGGAACCCAGTCGACCGCGTACTTGCTCTTGTAGTTCGACAGGACCGGGTCGACCGTGTGGTGACCGTCGTCCATCGCCTTGCGGTACGCCTTCACGTAGTTGTCGGCGTCTTCCGCGGCGATCACGCCCTGCTGCACGAGCTTCTCGGCGTACAGCGCACGGGTGCCCGGGTGCTGCGCGATCTTCTTGTACATCAGCGGCTGCGTGACGGCCGGCGTGTCCTGCTCGTTGTGACCCAGCTTGCGGAAGCAGACGATGTCGATCACGACATCCTTGTGGAACTGCATCCGGTAGTCGATCGCGATCTGCGTCGCGAGGATCACCGCTTCCGGATCGTCGCCGTTCACGTGCAGCACCGGCGCCTCGATCATCTTGACGACGTCGGTACAGTACAGCGTCGAGCGCGCGTCGCGCGGGTCGGACGTCGTGAAGCCGATCTGGTTGTTGATGACGATGTGCAGCGTGCCGTGCGTGCCGTAACCGCGCGTCTGCGCGAGGTTCAGCGTTTCCATCACGACGCCCTGGCCCGCGAAGGCCGCGTCGCCGTGGATCTGCACCGGCAGCACCTGCAGGCCGTCCTCGTCGCCGCGACGGTCCATCCGTGCCTTCGCGGAACCTTCGACCACCGGGTTCACGATTTCGAGGTGCGACGGGTTGAATGCGAGCGACAGGTGAACCGGGCCGCCTTCCGTCGACACGTCCGACGAGAAGCCCTTGTGGTACTTCACGTCGCCGGCCGGCAGGTCGTCGACGTGCTTGCCTTCGAATTCGGCGAACAAGTCGGCCGGCATCTTGCCGAGCGTGTTGACGAGCACGTTCAGGCGGCCGCGGTGGGCCATGCCGATGATGATTTCCTGCACGCCGCGCTTGCCCGCATGCTGGACGACTTCGTCCATCGCCGCGATGAAGCTTTCGCCGCCTTCGAGCGAGAAGCGCTTCTGGCCGACGTACTTGGTGTGCAGGTAACGCTCGAGGCCTTCAGCGGCCGTCAGGCGATTCAGGATGTGCTTCTTCTCGTCCGTCGAGAACTTCGGCGTCGCACGGGTCGACTCCAGGCGCTCCTGCCACCAGCGCTTCTGTTCCGGGTCGCTGATGTACATGTATTCGGCGCCGATCGTGCCGCAGTACGTGTCACGCAGACCCTTGACGATATCGCGCAGCGATGCCTGGTCGAAACCGAAATACAGGTTGCTCGCGCTGTAGGTCTGGTCGAGGTCGCCTTCGGAGAAGTCGTAGAACGCGGGCTCGAGTTCGGGAATGGCGGGACGTTCGCGACGCTTCAGGGGATCCAGATTGGCCCATTGCGAGCCAAGGAAGCGATATGCGCTGATGAGGGACTGGACGTGAACCTGCTTGCGAGCCGCAGCCAGATTGGTGCTGCTTTCGCGCGGGATGAAGGCATTGGCCTTCGCACGCTCGGCAAACGATTCGACGATCGGGAAATGCGCGACGTCATTGGCATTCGAACCGTCCGTTGCAGGCACATTCTGCAGCGCGTCGAAATACTCTCGCCAGTTCTCCGGCACCGACGCCGGATTGTTGAGGTATGCATCGTACAGTTCTTCAACGTACGAAGCATTGCCGCCGAACAGATAGGAGTTCAGCTGAAACTGCTTCATTACATCTGACATTTTACGCTCACCTTTCTTCGAGCTTCTCGAGAAATAGCGGGTTACTCAACCTTCCGCGACACGGCCTGACCGTTTAGCGGATTGCGAATCAAGTCTTGCTTGGAAGGACCTAAAACTTGCGTGCGCGCAGCATATCACAGAACCGATACCGGAGTTCACGGCGAAATGTGCCTGAAAGCGCCGCGCGACGGGGTTTTGCCGGATTGCCACGACCCACGCGAACAGTGTTTTACAGACAATCCGATTGCGCGTCGCGCGGATGCAAAAAAGGCCGCCCGGAGGCAGCCTTTTCCGTCATGCACGGGAACGGTCGAAACGCTCAGTCGACCGCGCCTTCGCGGCTCGCGCGGCGACGCTCGTGCTCCTTCAGGAAGCGCTTGCGCAGGCGGATCGACTGCGGCGTCACCTCGACGAGCTCGTCGTCGTCGATGAACTCGACCGCGTATTCCAGCGACATCTGGACCGGCGGAACGAGACGCACGGCTTCGTCGGTGCCCGACGCGCGCACGTTGGTCAGCTGCTTGCCCTTGATCGGGTTCACGACCAGGTCGTTGTCGCGGCTGTGGATGCCGATGATCATGCCCTCATACAGCGCATCGCCCGGCTTCACGAACATGCGACCGCGATCCTGCAGCTTCCACAGCGCGTACGCCACCGCCGCGCCGTCGTCCTGCGAGATCAGCACGCCGTTGCGACGCTCGCCGACCGAGCCGTCCTTGACCGGTGCGTACGAGTCGAAGATGTGGCTCATCAGGCCCGTGCCGCGCGTGAGCGTCAGGAATTCGCTCTGGAAGCCGATCAGGCCGCGCGCCGAGATCTTGTATTCCAGACGCGTGCGGCCACGGCCGTCCGACGCCATGTCGAGCATCTCGCCCTTGCGGCGACCGAGCTCTTCCATCACGCCACCCTGGTGCTCGTCCTCGACGTCGACCGTCAGCAGCTCGTACGGCTCGTGCTTCGCGCCGTCGATTTCCTGCATCACGACGCGCGGACGCGACACGGCCAGCTCATAGCCTTCGCGGCGCATGTTCTCGACGAGAATCGTCAGGTGCAGTTCGCCGCGGCCCGACACTTCGAACACCGTTTCGTCGCCGGTATCCTTCACGCGCAGCGCGACGTTGTGGTTCAGTTCCTTCATCAGGCGATCGCGGATCTGGCGGCTCGTTACGAACTTGCCTTCGCGGCCTGCGAGCGGCGACGAGTTGACGAGGAAGTTCATCGTCAGCGTCGGCTCGTCGACGGTGATCATCGGCAGCGCTTCCGGCGTATCCACCGCACAGATCGTCGCACCGATGCCGACATCTTCAATACCGTTGATCAGCACGATATCGCCCGCTTCGGCCGATTCGACCTGCACGCGCTCGAGACCCTTGAACGACAGCACCTGGTTGATCTTGCGGCTCAGCACGTCGCCTTCCGGGCCGAAGCGCATCACGACCGGCTGGCCCGGCTTGATGCGGCCACGCGTGATGCGGCCGACGCCGATCCGGCCGACGTACGTCGAATAGTCGAGCGACGTGATCTGGAGCTGCAGCGGTGCTTCCGGGTCGGCCGGGCGGACCGGCACGTGCGCGAGGATCGCCTCGAACAGCGGACGCATGTCGCCTTCGCGCGTAGCCGGGTCGAGCGACGCATAGCCATTCAGGCCCGATGCGTAGACGATCGGGAAGTCGAGCTGCTCTTCCGTCGCACCGAGCTTGTCGAACAGGTCGAACGTCTGGTTGATGACCCAGTCGATCCGCGCGCCCGGACGGTCGATCTTGTTGATGACGACGATCGGCTTCAGGCCGAGCGCGAGCGCCTTCTTCGTGACGAAGCGCGTCTGCGGCATCGGGCCCTCGACCGCGTCGACGAGCAGCAGCACCGAGTCGACCATCGACAGCACGCGCTCCACTTCGCCACCGAAGTCCGCGTGCCCCGGCGTGTCGACGATGTTGATGTGCGTGCCTTCGTACTCGACCGCGCAGTTCTTCGCGAGAATCGTGATCCCGCGCTCCTTTTCGATGTCGTTCGAGTCCATCACCCGCTCCGCAATCTGCTGGTTCTCGCGGAAGGTGCCGGACTGGCGGAGCAGTTGGTCGACGAGCGTAGTCTTGCCGTGGTCGACGTGGGCGATGATGGCGATATTGCGAAGGGCGCGGGTCATAGAAACCTGGAAATCGTTTGAACGCGCAAACGCGCCCGCTCGTTTTTCACGGGCGCGCGCATTGCAGCTGGGAAAGCCACAAATTATAGCACGTGAGCGTGTCGAGAGCTGGCCGACACGTTGCAACGCAGCAAGCCGGGCCGGCCCGGCCTCCCCTCGAACGCGCAGGTCGGCTGATGGCCCTGTCGCCGGCAGGCCGAAAAACCCTAGTCGGCACAAGGGATTCTAGCAACGCGAAGCGCGTCCGTAGCCGTTCGATTAACATTTGCCGCGGCAAGCAATTGTGCCTATACTGCTGCCTAGTCAACTATTGCAGCCTCAGGGTTTTATGTCGGATTCTCCTACCCAACCACCCGTTTCGCCGCTGTCGTCGTATCAGATGAACGACAGCGTCGGTTATCTGATGTCGCGCGTGAAGTCGGTGATGACCAACCTCGTCACGCAACGCACGCAGGAAGAGCTCGGCATCACGGGCACGCAGGCGAGCATGCTGTTCATGATCGCGGTCGGCAAGTGCTCGACGGCCGCTGAGCTCGCTCGCGAATACGGGATCGACGCAAGCGCGGTCACACGCCTGCTCGACCGGGTCGAGAAACGCGGCCTGCTGTCCCGCGTGCGCAGCATCGAGGATCGGCGCGTCGTGCGCCTCGAACTGACCGACGAAGGCCGCGCGCTTGCCGAACGGCTGCCGCCCATTTTCCGCAGTGTGCTCGACCAGGTGCTGGACGGGTTTACGCCGGAAGAAGTCGGGTTCCTGAAGAGCATGCTGCGCCGCATTCTCAGCAACTATTGCGAGACGGCCGGCGGCAGCATCACCCAATAGTTGCCATAACAATTACTTTTGACAGATTAATGTAAGGAAATCCTTGCAGTGTCCATCATTCATTCCGAGTCAGGGGTCAGCGCGATGAAATCCTCCCCGTTGTCCGTGCGCGCCGGATCGTGCCGCGCCGCCGTCGCCGCCGCGGTCGCCGCTCTGGCACTGGCGGGCTGCGCGAATTACATCGGCATCAAGAGCGACAAGCAGATCGCCCCCGCGTCGCAATTCGAATCCGCTCGGAGCCTGCCGGCCCAGGGCGGCCAGTGGCCGGCACTCGACTGGGCCAACCAGTTCGGCGATCCGCAATTACCGAAGCTGATCGACGAGGCCCTCCAGGGCAATCCGTCGATCGCGCAGGCGCAGGCTCGCATCGCGAAGGCATCGTCGTACATCGAATCGTCGCGTTCGAACCTGCTGCCGAAGGCCGAAGCCAGCTATTCGTGGACGCGCGAGCTGTATTCGTCGAACGCACTGTTCCCGCCCCCGTTCGGCGGCCAGTGGTACAGCGAGAACAACGCGCTCGCAAGCGCATCGTGGGAACTCGACCTGTGGGGCAAGAACCGCGAACGCCTGCACACCGCCGTGTCGCAGGAAAAGGCCGCCGAAGCCGACATGCAGCAGGCGCGCATCACGCTCGCGTCGTCGGTCGCGCGTACCTATAACTCGCTCGCGCAGCTCTATGCGCTGCGCGATATCGCGCAACGCGAGATCGCCAACCGTGAAACGGTCGGCAAGATCACCGACGGCCGCGTGTCGGCCGGTCTCGACACCAACGTCGAGCGCCAGACGGCCCGCGGCAATATCGCGACGACCCAGGCTTCGCTGTCGGATCTCGACGGCCAGATCACGACCGTGCGCTACCAGCTCGCCGCGCTGCTCGGCAAGGGTCCGGATCGCGGGCTGCAGATCGCAGCGCCCGTGATGAACCCGACCGGCGATGTCGCGCTGCCCGGCAATCTGCCGGCCGATCTCGTCTCGCGCCGCCCCGACATCGTCGCCGCGCGCTGGCAGGTCGAGGCTGCGATGCACGACGTGAAGGAAGCGAAGGCCGAGTTCTACCCCGACGTGAACCTCGCGGCCGGCTTCGGCTTCGATGCGTTCGGTTGGGGCAAATTCCTGAACTTCGCGAGCCGCCAGGCACAGTTCGGCCCGGCGATCCACCTGCCGATCTTCGACGCCGGTGCGCTGCGCGCACAGCTCAAGGGCCGCTACGCGGACTTCGACCTGTCGGTGGCGAACTACAACCAGACGCTGATCAGCGCGCTGAACGACGTCGCGACGCAAGTCGCGTCGATCCGCGCGGTCGATCGCCAGATGGGCGACGCGCAACGCGCGCTCGACGCGTCGACGCGCGCCTACGATCTCGCCGTGATCCGCTACAAGGCCGGCCTGTCGCCGCAACTGCAGGTACTGACCGCGGACAGCAACCGCCTCGCATCGGAGCAGACGGTGACCAACCTGAAGATGCGCCGGCGCGACATGCAGCTCGCGCTGATCAAGGCGCTGGGCGGCGGCTTCGATGCGACCGGCACGCCGCTCGCCGCGCCCGACGCCGACAAGCCGACAAAACAGGCCGCCAACTGATCCGGCGCCACCACTACGCAGACACTCGAAATAACGGACGGAGAAAATCGCCATGAGCGACCCTCAACAAAATGCCGCCAGCGCACAGTCGCTGAACAACGGGAAGCGCAAACGGATGATGACGCTGCTCGTCGCGGTCATCCTGATCGCGGCCATCGCGTACGGCCTGTACTACTTTCTCGTCGCCCGCTTCCATGAAGGGACCGACGATGCATACGTGAACGGCAACGTCGTGCAGATCACGCCGCAGGTCACCGGCACCGTGATCGCCGTGAAGGCCGACGATACGCAGACGGTCAAGGCCGGCGATCCGCTGGTCGTGCTCGACCCGGCCGATTCGCAGGTCGCGCTGCAGCAGGCGGAAGCCAACCTCGCGCAGACGGTGCGTCAGGTGCGCGGCCTGTTCGTCAACGACGACCAGTATCGCGCGCAAGTCGCGCTGCGCCAGTCCGACTTGTCGAAGGCCGAGGACGACCTGCGCCGCCGCGTGGCCATCGCGCAGACGGGCGCCGTGTCGCAGGAAGAGATCTCGCACGCACGTGACGCCGTGAAGGCCGCGCAAGCGTCGCTCGATGGCGCGCAGCAGCAGCTCGCATCGAACCGCGCGCTGACCGCGAACACGACGATCGCGTCGCATCCGAACGTGATGGCCGCCGCAGCGAAGGTTCGCGATGCGTACCTCGCGAACGCGCGCAACGTGCTGCCGGCGCCTGTCACGGGCTACGTCGCGAAGCGCTCGGTGCAGGTCGGCCAGCGCGTGTCGCCCGGCACGCCGCTGATGTCGGTGGTGCCGCTGAACGCCGTGTGGGTCGACGCGAACTTCAAGGAAGTCCAGCTCAAGCACATGCGCATCGGCCAGCCGGTCGAGCTGACGGCCGACATCTACGGCTCGTCGGCCGTCTACCACGGCAAGGTCATCGGCTTCTCGGCCGGCACGGGCTCGGCGTTCTCGCTGTTGCCGGCGCAGAACGCGACCGGCAACTGGATCAAGGTCGTGCAGCGCCTGCCGGTGCGTATCGAGCTCGATCCGAAGGATCTCGACAAGCATCCGCTGCGCATCGGCCTGTCGATGCAGGTCGACGTGGACATCAAGGACGAACGCGGCAACCAGCTCGTCAACGCGCCGAACACCGTCTACGAGACCAACGTGTTCGCGAAGTACGGCGACGAAGCCGATGCCGAAATCGCGCGCGTCATCGCCGAGAACGCGGGCAGCAACGCGTCGGCGATGCCGGCCGCGGCGAAGCAAGGCAGCGCCGCGAAGATGATGTAACCGTTCCGACTCCGGAAAAACAACCGAAATGGCACAGGCTCCTGTCTCCTACCCGCCCTTGCAGGGCGGGCAACTCGTGCTCGGGACGATCGCGGTGTCGCTCGCGGTGTTCATGAACGTGCTCGACACGTCCATCGCGAACGTCGCGATCCCGACCATCTCGGGCGACCTCGGCGTGTCGTCCGACCAGGGTACCTGGGTCATCACGTCGTTCGCGGTCGCGAACGCGATCTCGGTGCCGCTGACGGGCTGGTTGACCGACCGTTTCGGGCAGGTCCGCCTGTTCCTCGCGTCGATCATCCTGTTCGTCATCTCGTCGTGGATGTGCGGGCTCGCGCCGAGCCTGCCGTTCCTGCTCGCGTCGCGTGTCCTCCAGGGCGCGGTCGCAGGCCCGATGATTCCGCTGTCGCAATCGCTGCTGCTGTCGAGCTATCCACGCGCGAAGGCGCCGATGGCGCTCGCGTTGTGGTCGATGACGACGCTGATCGCGCCGGTCGCTGGCCCGATCCTCGGTGGCTGGATCTCGGACAACTACTCGTGGCCTTGGATCTTCTACGTGAACATCCCGGTCGGCATCGCCGCCGCACTCGCCACGTGGTCGATCTATCGCTCGCGCGAATCGACGGTGCGCCGCGCGCCGATCGACGGCGTCGGTCTTGCATTGCTGGTGCTGTGGGTCGGCTCGCTGCAGATCATGCTCGACAAGGGCAAGGATCTCGACTGGTTCGCATCGACGACGATCGTCGCGCTTGCGCTGATCGCGATCATCTCGTTCGCGTTCTTCGTGATCTGGGAACTGACCGCCGAGCACCCCGTCGTCGACCTGTCGCTGTTCCGCCGGCGCAACTTCACGGGTGGCACGGTCGCGCTTGCTGTCGGTTACGGGCTCTACTTCGGCAACCTCGTGCTGCTGCCGCTGTGGCTGCAGACCCAGATCGGCTATACGGCGACCGACGCCGGCCTCGTGATGGCGCCGGTCGGGCTGTTCGCGATCCTGCTGTCGCCGCTGACCGGCAAGTTCCTGCCGCGCACCGATCCTCGCTACATCGCGACCGCCGCATTCCTCACATTCGCACTGTGCTTCTGGATGCGCTCGCGCTACACGACGGGCGTCGACGAGTGGTCGCTCACGCTGCCGACGCTCATACAGGGCGTCGCGATGGCCGGCTTCTTCATTCCGCTCGTGTCGATCACGTTGTCAGGCCTGCCCGGCCACCGCATTCCCGCGGCGTCCGGCCTGTCGAACTTCGTGCGGATCATGTGCGGCGGCATCGGCACGTCGATCTTCCAGACGGCGTGGGATCATCGCAACAACTTCCACCACGCGCAGCTGGTCGAGCAAGCGAACGTGTACAACCCGACGTTCAACCAGGCCGTCACACAGATGGGCAATCTCGGGCTGTCGCAGAACCAGGCGCATGGCCTCATCAACAACCTGGCCACGCAGCAGGCCGCGCAGCTCGGCGTGAACGACCTGTTCTACATCTCGGCGGCGATTTTCGTGCTGCTGATTGCGCTGATCTGGATCACAAAGCCCGAACGCGCGGGCGGCGGCGATGCCGGTGCGGCGGCGTCGGCGGCACACTGAGCGTCACCTGACACCGCGCCACCGCGCACCAAACAAAAAGCCCGGTCGAAATCGACCGGGCTTTTTGTTGCTTCGACGGCGCGCTCGCGCCGCTGCGTCAGGCTGCCGTCACGACGAGCCGTTCCGGTGCCAGCACACCGTTCGCCTTGCGCGCCACGCCGAGCAGCCGCGTCGCGTCGTAGACGCGCACGCGCTCGCCGTCGGCCGCATCGATCACCCCGAGCTCCGACAGCGGCAGGCGCTGACCATGCAGGAACCGCTTCGCGCACGCGTCGTCGAGCCGAACGGACGGAAACGTCGACAACAATGCATCGACCGGCTGGAGCCACGCATCGCGCGCCGATTCATCGGCGTCCGACAGCGCATCGAGCGTCACCGCATGCTCGAGCGTCAGCGCACCGACGCCCGTGCGACGCAGCATCGTCAGATGCGCACCGCAACCCAGCGCCTCGCCGATATCCTCCGCCAGCGTTCGCACATAAGTGCCCTTGCTGCAGGTCACGCGAAACGTCACGTCGGGCAATTCGCAGGCCAGCAGGTCGAGCGCATGGATCGTCACGTTGCGGCCTTCGCGCTCGACGGTCTGGCCCGCGCGTGCATATTCGTACAGCGGCTTGCCATCACGCTTGAGTGCCGAATACATCGGCGGCACCTGCACGATCTCGCCGGTGAAGCGCGCGAGCGCGGCTTCCACCGCTGCGCGATCGCATTCGACCGGCCGCATGTCGATCACTTCGCCTTCGGCGTCGCCGGTGGCCGTGCGCAGGCCGAGGCGCATCGTCGCTTCGTAGGTCTTGTCGGCCTCGAGCAGATCCTGCGAGAACTTCGTCGCCTCGCCGAAACACAGCGGCAGCAGGCCCGAAGCCAGCGGATCGAGCGTGCCGGTGTGACCGGCTTTCTTCGCGAGAAGCAGCCGCTTCGCGCGAATCAGCGCATCGTTGCTCGACAGGCCGACCGGCTTGTCGAGCAGGAGAACACCGTCCAGCGCGCGCCGGGGTACGCGCGGGCGTTGGGATGCTGCATTCGTCATAGGCCGGTCGAGCTCAGTCGTCCTTGGTCGGCGCGTCGGCCTCGTCGTCGTCCTTCGCGCGCGTCGAATTCGCTTCCTTGATCAGGCGCGACATCTCGACGGCCTTCTCGATCGTCTGGTCGTAGTGGAAGTGTAGCGTCGGCACCGTATGAATGTGCAGACGCTTGAACAGCAGGTTGTGCAGGTGACCCGATGCATGGTTCAACGCTTCCTGCGTCTTTTCCGGATCGCCGGTGAGCGCCGTGAAGTAGACCTTCGCGTGCGCGTAGTCCGGTGTGAGCTCCACGCTCTGGATGGTTACGATGCCGATGCGCGGGTCTTTGACCTCGCGCATGATGAGTTCGGACAGATCACGCTGAATCTGGTCAGCGATCTGAACGTTGCGATTGGGGGAAGTACGCTTCCTGGACATGATCGATCCGTGATCCGTTTATCAGGATGAAGCGGCGGGCCATTGTTGACACGCCACCATGAAAATGGGCGGGGCAAGCCCAAGCCTGCCCCGCCCATGAGCCGATGCGCGACGGTTACAGCGTACGCGCGACTTCGGTCACTTCGAAGACTTCGAACTGGTCGCCTTCCACGATGTCGTTGAAGTTCTTCACCGACATACCGCACTCGAAGCCTTGCTTCACTTCCTTCACGTCGTCCTTAAAGCGCTTCAGCGACTCGAGTTCGCCCGTGAAGATCACGACGTTGTTGCGCAGCACGCGAACCGACGACGAGCGCTTGACGATACCGTCCGTGACCATACAACCGGCGACCGCACCGATCTTCGGCACCTTGAACACCTGGCGCACCTCGACCGTACCGGTGATGACTTCGCGCTTCTCCGGCGCCAGCATGCCCGACATCGCCGCCTTCACCTCATCCACTGCATCATAGATGATGTTGTAGTAGCGGATGTCGACGCCATTGGCTTCCGCGAGCTTGCGCGCCTGCGCATCCGCACGCGTGTTGAAGCCGATGATGACGGCCTTCGACGCCGTTGCAAGGTTGACGTCGTTTTCGCTGATGCCGCCCACCGCGCCGTGCACGATCTGCACGCGCACTTCGTCGGTCGACAGCTTGAGCAGCGACTGCACGAGTGCTTCCTGCGAGCCCTGCACGTCGGCCTTGACGATAAGCGGCAGGTTCTGCACTTCGCCTTCGCCCATCTGCTCGAGCATGCTTTCCAGCTTCGCGGCCTGCTGCTTCGCGAGTTTCACGTCGCGGAACTTGCCCTGACGGAACAGCGCGATTTCACGCGCCTTGCGCTCGTCCGGCAGCACGATCACTTCTTCGCCCGCGCCCGGCACTTCCGACAGACCCTGGATTTCGACCGGAATCGACGGGCCGGCTTCCTTCGTCGGCTTGCCGTTCTCGTCGAGCATCGCGCGCACGCGGCCGTAGGCCGAGCCCGCGAGCACGATGTCGCCACGATTCAGCGTACCGGACTGCACGAGGATCGTCGCGACCGGGCCCTTGCCCTTGTCGAGCTTCGCTTCGATCACGATGCCCTTGGCCGGCGCTTCGACCGGTGCCTTCAGTTCCAGCACTTCGGCCTGCAGCAGCACGTTCTCGAGCAGATCGTCGATGCCGGCACCCGTCTTCGCCGACACCGGCACGAACGGCGAATCGCCACCGTACTCTTCCGGCACGACGCCTTCCGCGACCAGCTCCTGCTTGACGCGATCGGGGTTCGCTTCCGGCTTGTCGATCTTGTTGATCGCAACGACGATCGGCACGCCACCCGCCTTCGCGTGGGCAATCGCTTCCTTCGTCTGCGGCATCACGCCGTCGTCGGCCGCCACCACCAGCACCACGATGTCGGTCGCCTTCGCGCCGCGTGCACGCATTGCCGTGAAGGCCTCGTGACCCGGCGTATCGAGGAACGTGATGACGCCGCGCGGCGTATCGACGTGATACGCGCCGATGTGCTGCGTAATGCCGCCCGCTTCGCCCGCGGCAACCTTCGCGCGGCGGATGTGGTCGAGCAGCGAGGTCTTGCCGTGGTCGACGTGACCCATCACCGTGACGACCGGCGGACGCGGCAGTTGCTCCGCATCGGTGGTCGTTTCGCCTTCGACGAGCAGCGCTTCCGGATCGTCCAGCTTCGCGGCAACCGCGCGGTGACCCAGTTCCTCGACGACGATCATCGCCGTTTCCTGGTCCAGCACCTGGTTGATCGTGACCATCTGGCCCATCTTCATCATCACCTTGATGACTTCCGAGGCCTTGATCGACATCTTGTGCGCGAGATCGGCAACCGACACGGTTTCCGGCACGTGCACTTCACGCACGATCGGCTCGGTCGGCGCCTGGAACGACGATGCGCTGTCCTGGTGACGGCCGCGGCCCTTCGGGCCACCGCGCCAACCACGGTCGACACCACCGCTCGAATCGCCGCGCGTCTTGATGCCGCGGCGCTTCGCTGCGTCGTCCTGCCAGCCGCCCTTGCCTGCGCCCGGCTTCTTGTTGCGGTCGCCCGCGCCTGCCGGTGCCTGCGTCGTTGCCGGCGCTGCGCCGGCCGGCTTCTTCACTGCCGGACGCGCCTGCGCGCCTTCCGGCTTCGCCGGCTTGTGCAGCGTACCCTTCGCTTCGGCCGGTTTCGGCGGCTCGACCGGCTTCGGCGGCTCGACTGCCTTGACCACGGCCTTGCGCGGCGTGTTCATCATTTCGCGGATCGCGCGCGCTTCGGCCTCGGCGGCCGCACGGCGCTTGCTGATCTCTTCCTGCTCGGCGCGCGCCTTGTCCGCCGCCTCGCGGGCTGCGTCCTCGGCCTTCTTCGCCGCTTCGCGCTGTGCCGCACGTTCGGCGGCCGCACGAGCTTCGGCGGCCACGCGCGCTTCGTCCTGCGCGGACGGCGCGCTCGGCGCTTCCGGCTCGGCTGCAGCAGCCTGCTGCGCTGCCACCTGCTGCTGTGCCGCAGCGGCTTCGGCCGCGGCACGCTTCGCCGCAGCCTCTTCCTCGGCGCGACGGCGCTCGGCTTCAGCCGCTTCCTCGCGGGCGCGGCGCTCGGCTTCCTCGCGCTCGAGGCGCTCCTGCCGCTCGCGCAGTTCCTGAGCCTGCTTCTCGAGCAGCTCGGCCTCGCGGCGCGCCTCTTCCTCGCGACGCTTCAGTTCTGCATCGTCGTCCGCTTCGACGGCTTGCGCCTGACCCTGTTCCGCGCCATCGCTCACGTCGTCGCGTTTGACGAACGTGCGCTTCTTGCGGACCTCGACCTGAATGGTGCGAGCCTTGCCCGTCGCGTCAGATTGCTTGATCTCCGACGTATGCTTGCGGGTCAGCGTGATCTTGCGCTTGTCGCCGTCGGTTGCGCCATGCGACTTGCGCAAATGATCGAGCAGACGCGCCTTGTCCGCTTCGGACAGCGCATCGTCTTCACTCGCTTTCTGGACGCCCGCTGCCTGCAGCTGTTCGAGCAGCACACCAGCAGGCATTTTCAGTTCCGCGGCAAATTGGGCTACGTTGTTACTCGCCATTCATTCCTCTTAGTGCAAGGACCGATTCCTTGCTGTTAGCATCGGGTCAGGCCATACGGCCGCCATCAAATCAGTGCGCCATGGTCATTTCTCACTGGAACCAGTGTTCACGTGCTTTCATGATCAACGCCTTAGCGGCATCCTCTTCCATTCCGGTCAGGTCGACCAGTTCATCTACTGCAAGCTCGGCGAGATCGTCTCGCGTCTGCACACCGTGTTCGGCCAGCTTCGCGAGCAGCTCCGGCGTGATGCCGTCGAGGCTCTTCAGATCCAGCGCTGCGTTCTCGACCTTTTCTTCGTTCGCGATAGCCATCGTCAACAGCGCGTCGCGTGCGCGGTTGCGCAGTTCGTGCACGGTGTCCTCGTCGAACGCCTCGATTTCGAGCATTTCGTTGAGCGGCACGTAAGCGATCTCTTCGAGGCTCGTGAAGCCTTCGTCGATCAGGATGTCGGCAACTTCTTCGTCGACATCGAGACGCGCCATGAACAGCGCACGCAGCCGGTCGCGCTCTTCACCCTGCTTCAGGGCGGATTCGTCCGGCGTCATGATGTTGATCTGCCAGCCGGTCAATTCGCCGGCGAGGCGAACGTTCTGACCGCTGCGGCCGATCGCGACAGCCAGCTCGTTCTCGTCGACGACGACGTCCATCGAATGCTTTTCTTCATCGACGACGATCGATTGGACAGCTGCCGGCGCGAGCGCGCCGATCACGAACTGGGCGGGATCCTCCGACCATAGCACGATGTCGATGTTTTCGCCACCGAGCTCGTTGCGCACGGCCTGCACGCGCGAGCCGCGAATGCCGACACAGGTACCGATCGGATCGATTCGCTTGTCGTACGCGATAACGCCGATCTTCGCGCGCACGCCCGGGTCGCGGGCCGCCGCCTTGATCTCGAGCAGGCCCTGCTCGATTTCCGGCACTTCCATCTCGAACAACTTCATCAGGAACTCGGGCGCCGTGCGCGACAGCTCGATCTGCGGGCCGCGCGCGGTGCGGTCGACCTTCGCGATATACGCGCGCACGCGGTCGCCCACGCGCAGGTTTTCCTTCGGGATCAGCTGGTCGCGGCGCAGCAGCGCTTCGACACGGCCCGATTCGACGATGAAGTTGCCCTTGTCGAGGCGCTTCACCGTACCCGTCATGATCTTTTCGCCGCGCTCGAGGTAGTCGTTCAGGATCTGCTCGCGCTCTGCGTCGCGCACCTTCTGCAGGATCACCTGCTTCGCGGCCTGCGCGCCGATGCGACCGAACTCGATCGACGGTACGGGTTCCTCGACATATTCGCCGACTTCGACGTCGGGCTTCTGCTCACGCGCTTCGAACAGCAGGATCTCGCGATCCGGCTCCTGCAAGCCTGCCTCGTCGGGCACGACGAGCCAGCGACGGAAGGTTTCGTGCTCGCCGCTTTCGCGATCGATATGGACGCGGATTTCGGCGCCTTCGTCGAACAGCTTCTTGGAAGCGGACGCGAGCGCAGCCTCGAGGGCGCCCAGCACCACATCCTTGTCGACGTTTTTCTCGCGCGCCAGCGCATCCACCAGCATCAACACTTCGCGACTCATTATTTGCGGCTCCTAAAGTCAACTTGCGGAATCAGGCGGGCTTTGTCGATATCGGCCAGCGTGAAATCCAGCATGGCCGCCTCGCCCTTCTTCCTCTCAAATTCCAAACCGATCGTTTCGCCATTCGGCGCGTGCAGAATGCCCCGGTACGTCTTGCGCCCGTCCAGCGGCTTTTTCAAGGTCACGGAAACTTCGCTGCCTGCGAAGCGCTCGAAGTCGGCCAGCTTCTTCAACGGGCGGTCGAGCCCCGGGGACGAGACTTCGAGCCGTTCGTAATCGATGTTTTCGACCGTCAAGACGTGCTGGAGCTGACGCGTGACCTTTTCGCAATCTTCGAGCGAGATGCCGGCAAGCTGATCTATATAGATGCAAAGCATGCCGCGCCCGGTGCGCTCGAGATCCACCAGCTCGTAGCCGAGCCCGGTGACCGTGGTTTCTATCAGTTCCGTCAGTTGCACAGTGTCCTCTCAGGTGTTCGCGCCCGCCGCTCGCGATTCACCCGCGGGCGCGCGCCTTAGCCGGCGCAGGAAGCGCTACCCGAGATGCCTAACCGTTTCAGCAAAAAAAAATGGGCGGAACGCCCATCTTCTTACTGGTGGTCGCACCTGAGCCGCACATTGAATCCGTACGCCCAGCGACTCCGCGATTATAGCGATTTTTGGCGCAAACGCCAAGCCAGCCGGTGAAAGCAGCGTTTCGACTGCATTTACGGGCCGAAAATGCGAAATCGGGCTGCCCGATCAACCGGCGCAATCCTGCCACACCGGACGTCGGTCATGCCGACTGCCATTCAGCGGCACGCGGCATATATACAGTCGAAATCAAAAAAAGCAACGCATCGTGCCGACAAAACCGGACGGATGCCGATCCTGCCGGCACGCCGGCGGCTTTGCGCCGCCGCATGCCGATACGCTTAGCGGCTGCGCGTGCGGCTGCGCTGCGGACGCTGCCCGCCGCGCGGGCCGCCGCTGTTGCCGGCGCCTTCGGGACGATTGCCGCCCTTGCCGCCGCCTCGCTTGCCGCCCGCGCCCTCACGCTTGGGGCCTGCGCCGTACGACGCGCGGTTGCCGTCGACATCACGGCCGCCGCCCGAGCGGTTGCCGTCGCGGCCACCGCCCGAACGGTTGCCATCGCGACCGCCGCCAGCACGGTTGCCGTAGCCCGACGGTGCGACCGGCAGGCTACCGTAGCCGCTCAGGCCCGGCAGGCCCGGCCCGCCGCGACGGCCACCGCCACGGCGCGGCTGGTCGAGCTGTCCGTGCGTCGTCAGCACCGGCTCGCGACTGATGAAACCCATCGACGTCTGCATCGGATCGGGCTGGCGGCGCTCTGCCTGGCCGGCACCGCCGCGCTTGCCCTTCTCCTCGGACGGCGCCTTCAGACCGACGGTCGCCATCAGCTTGCGCACCTGCGCGTCGTCGAGCTCCTCCCAGCGGCCGCGCTTCAGACCGCGCGGCAGCGGGATCGGACCGTGACGCGTACGGATCAGGCGGCTCACCATCAGGCCGGCCGCCTCGAACATCCGGCGCACTTCGCGGTTGCGGCCTTCGGCCAGCGCGACGTGATACCAGTGGTTCGTGCCTTCGCCGCCGCCATCGCGGATGCGCAGGAAATTGGCGGGGCCGTCGTCCAGCTCGACGCCGTGCAGCAGCTTCTGCCGATTGCCTTCGGTGAGCTCGCCGACCACCCGCACCGCGTACTCGCGCTCGACGCTGTAGCGCGGATGCATGAAGCGGTTCGCGAGGTCGCCCGACGTCGTCAGCATCAGCAGGCCTTCGGTATTGAAGTCGAGGCGGCCCACCGCAAGCCATTTCGCCGTCTTCATCGGCGGCAAGCGGTCGAACACCGACGGACGGCCTTCCGGATCCGCGTGGCTGACGATTTCGCCGGTCGGCTTGTGGTACAGCAGCACGCGCGGCGGCTTGTTCGGCAGCTTGCGCTTGACCGGCTTGCCGTTGATCCGCACCTGGTCGGTCGGCATGATGCGCTGACCGATGTGCGCGGGCTCGCCGTTCACCGACACGCGGCCGGCAACGATCAGCTCTTCCATTTCGCGGCGCGAGCCCATGCCCGCTTCCGCCAGCACCTTGTGCAGCTTCGGCGCGTCGTCGTCCGGCGACAGCACGCGCTTGTTCGCCGGCTGGCTGCGGCCGCGGCGCAGCATCGGCGCACGCACGCCGCTACCGCCCGCAGAGTTGTCCGCGTCGAATGCGGGCGACGTCACGTATGCAAACAGTTCGTCCTGGGACGCATCGCCTTCCGCCTTCGCCATACCACCCTCAGCCTTCGGCGCGCTGCCACGGCGGCCTTGGCCGCCCTGCGCACCCTGACCGCCCTTGGCCGCGCCTTCGCGCTTGCCGGGCGGCTTGCGGCTGCCCTTGGCGGCACCTTCCTTGCGCGGCGCGCGCGCGGGCTGCGCTTCGGCAGCCTCGGCCGGTTGCGCATCCGCGCCTTCACCGCCCTGCGACTCGCCTTCGGCGCCCTTCGACTTGGCTGCTGCGCGACGCCGCGCGATCAGGCTGCGCGGGCCTCGCCGCAGACCGCGGCGGGGACGCTCGTCGCCACCCGCGGCCGAAGCGTCCTGCTCCGGTGCATCGTCGGCACGCGCTGCCTGCACGGCAGGCGCGGACGATTCAATATCGTGGATATCTGTCAAAACAACCTCAAAATGTCAGGTCTCGCGCCCGGCGCGGGCGCGGCAAGAAGTTGGCCGCGTTCAGGCGCGACGCTGTTCGGGTTCTGCTTCGTCGTCCGGCAGCGCGTCGGCGCCGATGGGCGCACTGGCGCTTCGTACGGCATCGGCGAGACTGTCGGACGTGTCGTCCAGCATCTCGCCGTCCGCGGGACGGGAGCGGGAGGCGTCGGCATGGCCAGCCTCGCCGGGCATGTCGCCGGCCGCTTCCGCTCCGTCTCCGGCAGCCGCTTCGGCAGCCGGCTTGCGATCTTCCTCGCTCCAATCCGCACGCAGCGGCTCGGGCTGCACATCGGTCGGCACTGCTTCGGCGCCAACCTGATCCGCTTGTTCCGTTTGCCCGCGATCAGCATCGAGCGTATCGCGGTTCGGCATTTCCTGCGCCGACGCGACATCGCCCGGCAATTCGGCCAATTGGCCAGCGGACGCCTCATCCGCCTGCGCCTGCGGCACGCCATCCGCTGCGTCACCGGCTTGCGGCGCTCCATCGGCAACCGGTACGTCGCCGTCGAAGTCCATTGCCTGCTGCGCAAGCAGCGCTGCCTCGATGTTCGCGGCCGGCTCTTCGAGCGCCGGCAGGTCGTCCAGCGCCTTCAGGCCGAGATCGTCGAGGAACTGCTTGGTCGTCGCATACAGCGCCGGACGCCCCGGCACGTCACGATGACCGATCACCTCGATCCAGCCGCGATCCTCGAGCTGCTTGACCACCTGCGTATTGACCGTGACGCCGCGAATCTCTTCGATATCGCCGCGCGTGACGGGCTGCCGGTACGCGATGATCGCGAGCGTTTCGAGCACCGCGCGCGAATATTTCGGCGGCTTCTCGGGATGCAGGCGGTCCAGATAGTGACGCATCGCCGGCTTGCTCTGGAAGCGCCATCCGGTCGCCAGCGCCACCAGTTCGACACCTCGGCCGGACCAATCCTGTTTCAGATCTTCGAGCAACGTGCGGACCGTGTCAGCCGACACGCCGTCGGCAAAGAGCTTGCGCAAATCGCCGAGCTTCAGCGGTTCCTGCGCACAGATCAAAGCAGTCTCGAGGACGATCTTCGCCTCTTGGGTATTCATGCAGCTAGGCCAGACCCTGTGGTCAAACGAACCGGATCAACAAACAGACGAAAGGAACGGAAGACGCGCTCGCCCGATTCTGATCGGTCATATTGATGGGAGCACGAACCGGGGGCGGCGAACCAACTTCAGGCCAGGCCCAAACCGGACGGAACAGCACGGCTCAACGACGGAACCGCGTGACTGAGCGCCATATTACGCAAAATTGCCCTGTGCGTAAAGATGAGCGGATCGGCTCGCCGCCAGTGCGCCGCGCCCGCTCCGGCCCCGCTTCAACGGGCGGCCGCGCCGTGCGCGAGAAACCGGCGCAGCCGCTCGACGCCCGCGTCAAGTCGTGCCGGATCGCATGCGTAGCACCAGCGCACGAATCCCTCCCCCTCCGGGCCGAATGCCCGCCCGGGCGCGAGCCCGAGCCCCGCATCGCGCACCAGCGTCTTGCAGAACGCGAGACTGTCGGCCGCGCCCGGCAACCTCAGGAACAGGTACATCGCGCCCGGCGGAGGCGGCACCTCGACGCCCGGCAGTGTCCGCAGCGCGGCGACCAGGTGATCGCGCGCTTCGCGCAGCGCCGCGACGAACGACCGCACGAACGGCTCGCCGTCGCGCAGCGCGACTTCGCCCGCGGCCTGCACGAAGCCCGGCGCACACGACGTGTTGTATTCGACGAGCTTCGACAGATCGCCCATCACCGAAGCCGGTGCAATGAGCCATCCCAGCCGCCAGCCCGTCATCGCCCATGCCTTCGAGAACGAATTCACGACAACGACCCGCTCGTCGCGCGAGGCGATATCGAGGAACGACGGCGCGCCACCCTCGCCGAACGCGAGCCGCTCGTATACCTCGTCAGCTACCAGCCAGATGCCGTGACGGCGGCAATGGGCGAGCACGACCTGCTGATCCTCGTGCGACATCGTCCAGCCGGTCGGATTGTTCGGCGAATTGACCAGCAGCATCCGCGTATCGGGCGTCAGCGCGGCGAGCAGCCGTTCGACATCGAGCCGCCAGCCCGCGTCGCCATAGCCGAGCGGCACGCATTCGACCTGCGCGCCGAGGATCTTCGGAATCTCGACGAGATTCGGCCATAGCGGCGTGACCGCGACGACACGCTCGCCCGGGCCGACCAGCAACTGCGCGGCCAGCATCAGCGCGTTCACGCCCGAACTCGTCACGGCCACCGTGTCGGCCGCCGTCGCACCATGACGCGCGCTCACGTAGCCCGCAATCGCGTCGCGCAGCGGCGCAGTGCCGAGGTTGTGCGTGTAGAAGGTCGCGCCATCGCGCAGCGCCGCCGCTGCGGCGTCGCGGATGAAATCCGGCGTCACGCGGTCGGATTCGCCGAACCAGAACGGCAGCATGTCCGGCACGTCGAAGCCGGCGTTCGCCACCTCCCGGATCAGTGACGGACGCAACGCGTGCACCGCGGCGCGCGCCGCCGGCCCATCGGTCGCCGGGAAAAAATCTGCGGAATGCGTCATCGAGAATCACCGCCGAGGAACACGATCCGCGTAGTGTACCGGCCCGCAAGCCGGCCGCCCCGCGTCCGCGCACGTCAGTCGAGATCCTCCGCCCTCGCCGGCATCTGCCGCACGAGCTCCCAGATCGCCTGCGCCGCGGGCGACAACGACCTGTCGCGGCGACGCACCAGTTCGACAGTGCGCTCGGTGCGCGGCGTGAGCGGCCGCGCGACGAGTGTCGAGCCGGCCGGCAGCGGCAGAGACAGCCACGGCTGCACGCTCACGCCGACGCCGGCCTCGACGAGCCCGAACACGGTCGCCGAATGCCCGAGTTCCTGCATGACCGTCGCATTGACGCGATGGGCGGCCAGCGCGGCATCGATCAGCGGCCGGCTTCCCGACGCGTGATCGAGGAGCACCAGGCGCTCGCCGTCCAGCGCCGTCCACGGCACCTCGGAACGTGCCGCGAGCGGATGGTCGGCACGTGCGACGAGGCAGAACGAATCGGTCATCAGCGGTTCGCAGACGAGATCGGCGACCGTAAGCGGCCCGATCACGACGCCGAAATCGACTTCGCTCGACTTCACCTTGCGCAGCACGTCACTCTGCACGTCGTCTCGCAGGCCAAGCGTCACGAACGGAAACTGACGCTCGCACGATGCAACCACGCGCGGCATCAGCCTGCAGGCGATCGTCGGGCTCGCCGCGACGATCACGCGCCCGCGGCGCTGCTCGCCGATCTCGCGAATCTCGCGCAGCGTGTCGTCGAGATCGTCGATCAGACGCGACACGCTCGCGATCAGGTTCGCGCCGACGTCGGTCAGTTGCACATCGCGCGTCGTGCGGTCGATCAGCTTCAGCCCGAGCTCGGCCTCGAGTTCACGCACGCAGCGGCTGACCGCGGACTGCGTGAGCCCGATCTCGTCGCCCGCCCGACTGAAGCTCTTGAGCCGCGCTACCTCGATGAATACGCGAAGCTGGCGCAGCGTGACGTTCATCTCCTGACCTCATCAATCGTCGATATCAATGCACGATTTTAATGCGCGAATTCGGCTTCGATGTGCGAATCCGGCACCGGCCGCACATGTTTCGCTGCGGTGCAATACACACGCGAACGCACGCAGCACGGGCGAACTGCACAAGATTGGTGATTGTCCCGATTTGCTGGCGGGTTATTTTGGCGTCTTATACGCCCCTAGCTGACTTAGCCGTTAGCTCGCTGCCAAGCGGCTCTCGAGGGATTCGCCTCCGACGTGGCACGCTTCGTGCATTACCTGGCGCACAGGGCGTAGGTTTCGTCGGATGGAAAGGCAGAAACGCCGCTGCCGGCCAACCGGACGCCCCCACCCGGCACTCGACGATCGAGTGCTTGAAGAGTGCGCGGCGCAGGGCAGCGCACCGGAGTTAGCTTCGCTGAGGTGAGGACATGATGCTGTTCGACGATTTGAGAGATAACGAGTGGGCGCTGGTCGAGGGTCTGTTTTGCTCGGAACCTGCACGGAGTGAGCGGCGCGGCCGCCCCCGAGTGGAAGCGCGCTCGGTGGTGAACGCCGTGTTGTGGGTGCTGTCGACGGGTGAAGGCTGGTCGAAGCTGCCGGGCCGCTATCCGTCGCCGCCGACCTGCCGCCGTCGCTTCGACGAATGGCAGGCGGACGGCACGCTCGCCGAAATCGTGAAGCGACTCGGCACGAGCGGCCGGCAGATCTCGCTGCGCGGACGCATCGGCGCGAGCGCCGCGAAGCCGCCTGCACCGCCGAGCCGCGACCGGCTGCGCGGCGCCTTCTGGACCAATCCGGAATCCTGGCGCGCGCCCGTCAAGATGGCGTAACGAATGCTTGATCGGGCGGCTTCGGCCGCCCGGTTTCTATTTGCGACGCGACCTTTTCGCGACGCCGTTGTTGCCGTCGATTACCGCTGTCGTGCCGCGATACATCTATTTACCAATATTTACAGCAAGCCTGCACTCCCACGCTTACCTTAGCGATATATCAACAGGCCGCGTCGACGGCTTGAAGGGAGCCCCGCCATGAAATCAATGTCACTGCTCGTCGCATGCGGCATTGTCATTTCCCTGGCGCTGACCGCTCCAGCTCACGCCGACGATCGCGCGAAACCGCCTCATCGCCAGCAGGATCACCGCAATACCCTCCGCCAGCCGCCGCCCTCCGCCCAGCCCAGCCGGCAGACCGTGCCGCGCGGCGACTTGCGCGGCGACATCGCCAGCAATGCACGCGCACGCATCGGCTCGCAGCCGTCGGACTTGCCGCGTCATCCGTAGTCCTGCGAATTTCAGGATTCAGTCAAAGAAAATGCCCGCTTTCGGGAACTGCGCCGCATGCGACGAGTCACATCGTTGCCATGAGCACAGCGTGGCAACAGCAAAAGTATCCGGTACGCCCGTATCCTCGCGATACGGGCTTTTTTTTGACATCGGCGGCGCGCGGCGACGCCCGAGGCGGGATGGTCCGCTGCTACAGTCGGCTTTCGAGAATCGCCACGGCGCTCGCTTCGCTCAATGCGTAGTCGTCCATGCGGCGATCGGTCCAGGAAAGTAATTTCTCGTCGCGCTCGAGGCGCGAAAATTCGGCTCGACCGCTGTCGGTCAGTACGGCGATGTCCACCGGTGCGTGAAAACCCGGCGCGGGGGCAACGGTCTTCTGCCTGACCGTGTCCATCAGCCCGAGCGACCGGAGATACTCGAACACGCCCGGGCGGCGTGCCCACGGTACCTGGCGGTACTGCACTCGTCTCAATGCGTCGAGCACCGCTTCGTTGGAATACGTGGCCATCTCGATTCTTTCTTAAAGTGCAGCGACAATGCGAAGCGGTGCGCCGGGCAGGGTCTCCGCCCGCCGATACCGCCACCGATTCTGGAGGCCGACGTTCGGCGTCGCGTCAGGGCCGGATCGTCAGCCGTCCATAAAAAGACACCATACCCCAATCAAATTGATTCTGTTCGATTCATTTGTACTTCTCTTCATCTGTTTCATGCTCTGCCGCAAGCGGCGACGACTCATCTCGATCGCCGCCGTTGCGCTGTTCTGGCTGCTCGCCACGGGCTGGCTCGCCGCGCCGCTGATCGCGTGGACCGAGGCGGGCGTCGAGCCGGTCGAGCACCCCGACATGCACGGGCGAACCACGCTGATTCTCATCGGCGCCGGCACGCATCGCACCGACTCCGGGCTACGGCCGCCGCCCGATGGCGTCGCACGCATCCACAAGGTGACGGCGCTTTATCGCGCGTGCCGGCAGCAGGCCGACCACTGCACCGTGGTGATGTCGGGCGGCGACCCGCAGGGTCACGGCGAAACCGAGGCGGCCGTATATGGACGCCAGCTTGTCGCGGAAGGCGTCGCTCCCGCCGATCTCATTCTCGAGCCGAACAGCCGCACAACCTACGAAAACGCGAAATTCACTGCGTCTATACTACGCCCACAGTATGACGACGCGCGCATTCTCGTCACCTCGTCGTATCAGATGCGCCGCGCACTGCTCGATTTCCGCCGTTTCGGCATCGATCCGCAACCCGTGTATGCGAATCGCCGGCGCGCGCAAACGGGCTGGCTGCCGCGCTGGCGCAATGTGGCCAACGCCGAACAGGCACTGCACGAACTGGTCGGCATCGCACAGTTCCACGTCTACCGATGGCTCGGGTGGTTCTGACGACTGCGCGAAAACGGGAGCAGAAATGGCAGTGCCGCCCAGGATGGCAGGCGCGTGACGAAGTGCGCGAAGTGTTGCGCGACTTCAACGCGGCCTTGCGTCGCGCCAAGATCCGGTGCACATTGATCCGTCACTTTTGTTACACTCGACACGCACTCGATTTCAGTCGCCAGACAAAACGGCAAGATTCGGGTTCATCACCACTTAGCGGAGGTAAAGCAATGAAGAAGACGTCCCTGGCTATCCTGGTAGCGATGTCGGCGCTGACTGGCGCAGCGTATGCGCAAGAGAGCACGGAAATCAAGACCATTACCGATCCGGCAAAGATCTCCGAGATCGAGCAGCGCGCACAGGCGCTGCAGCAGCAGCAAGCGGCCGAAGCCGCTCAGCCGGCGATGCAGGAAGAGCATCACCACGGCAAGAAGGCTGCTCACCACAAGGCTGCTGCGAAGAAGGCCGGCAAGAAGGCTGCCAAGGCCGCTCCGGCAGACGCTGCCAGCCAGTAAGTTCGGCGGCACCGCACAAGCGAAAAAGCCGAATCCGGGCAACCGGGTTCGGCTTTTTTGGTTGCGGCGCCCGCGCGCTGTGCTAAAGTCGCGCACCGAAATTTTCCACCCGTGCGCACCCCGGTGCGGAGGACAGCATGAGCAACATTCAACTCGACATCGAGTGGACCGAAGCCGCCACTCGCCAGATCAAGCAACTGATGCCCCGCGGCTCGGCCGACGCGTTCCTCGCGCTGCCGCCGATCGAATGCCTGCCGATGGAGGGCGACGTGCTTTTCCTCGGCCCGCAAGGCAAGCAGCAACCGTTCATCGTCGCCGAGCGCCAGTATCATCACGACGGCGACGCCGACTGGACGATCATCCTGATCCTCGACGTACCCGGCACGTCGCACTGACGCGCTACTGCGACCGGACGCGTCCGGTCGCCCTACCGGGCTCAGACGAGCTTCGACAGTACGCGGATTTCGGAACTTTCGATCCAGTCCGCGGCCGCTTCGCGATAAGCGAGAATGTGCGCGGAACGCGCATGGGCAGCCAGCGCCTCCTCGCTCCTCCAGCGCTCGACGAATACGAACCGCGCGGGCTCCTTCAGGTCCCGGTGCAGGTCGTACTGCAATGCACCGGCTTCGTTGCGGGTTGGCTCGACGATCCCTTCGAGCACGGTGCGCAGTTTGTCCTCGGCGCCCGGCTTCGCCACAATCAGCGCCACGACTGCAATTTCCGCCATTCCCGCCTCCTTCATCCAGAAAAGTCCGAGAATACGCGAATCACGCATCGCGCATCGCGCCGCGCCAATGCGACACCGAACGACGACCCCAAAAAAATAGCCCGCGCTTCAGAGAAGCGCGGGCGAAACCGTCGCCCTACGAGGATAGGCGACGGGGCCATCGAGATCCGCACGCTGGTGCGGATCGTCATCAGTTGCGTCGGTGCTTGCCGCGCCGACATTTGAAGACATCGATACCGTTGATCCGGCGCTCGCGGCGCACTCCCGGCATCTGACGCCATCCTCCCGGCTCTAACGATTCCAACATATATAGCAGGTTGCGTGCCAGGTTTCGAATGCCGATCATTTCGTTGATTTATAAGGACAATTTTTTGTCGGTGACAATGTGACACCGTGTTCTGCCGCCGTAACGTACGGATGTTACGTAACGTCACGAGGAGGGACCGAACGTCTCACATAAGCGTACGCCGGCGAGTGGCCATGAAAAAAGCCCGCCGAATGGCGGGCTTTTCACTGATGCGGAGAAACGTCGGGATCAGCGGAGCTGATTCACGAGCAGCCCCATGATCTGGCGAGCCGGCGACGACGTGTCGATCGCCCCCGAATCGTCGACGACCGCGACGCGCGTCTGGTCGTCCGTGAGCGCCTTCACGTTGACGCGGTACTGCTTCGCCTGCTTTTCCTTCTTGCCGTGGAACAGCTGGCTCCAGAAGCCCTGCTCGGCCGAGCTCAGATCCTTCGGGTCGACATAGCGCACGAAATACAGGCCCTTCGTGCGATCGCGATCGTCGACCGTGAAGTTCGCACGATCGAGCGCGAGACCGACGTGCAGCCACGACCGGTCGTACGGCTCGCCAAGCGTAACTTCGGACGGCACGGCCGCGTCGGCCGCATCGTTGCCTTGCGCCGACGTGCGCGAAACGTTTTGCGCGGCGATCGCGGCGGCAGCCTTCGACGAAGCATCGGCGTCGGACTTCTTGTCCTTCGGCACCGCGTTGTCCTTGATGTTCGCGATCGGCGGTTCGCCGTTCTTCGCGCGCTGCTCGTTCTGCGCGAGCACGGCCATCAGCCGCTTCAGGTATTCGGCCTCGAGCGCCGGATCGTTAGGCTTCGGTTCCCACTTGCTCGAATCGTTGTTCGCGCCGGTGATCGCCTCGCGCATCCCCTTCTGGCTGATGAACACGTAGGTGCCGCCGTTCGGTGCCGAATCGAGACGCGTGCGGTACTTGTTACGCTCGGCCGTCACGTACGAGTTGCCCATCGCCTTCGAGATCACACTGCGGATCAGGCCGTCGTTGATCTGCGGATGGGTTTCGTTCCAGTCGGTCTCCATCACCCCCTTGTCGCGCTGGTCGACAACGAGCAGGAAGCCCTGCTCCTGCCAGAAACGACGCACCTGCGGCCAGATGGCGGCCGGCTGCTTGCCGTCGATCACGAGCCAGCTCTCGGTGCCGTCGCGCTGGATATGCATGCCGGCCACGGCCGGCGCGACGGTGTCCAGCGCAGGCGCCGCCTGCTGGACCTGCTGAAGCGCAGACAGGGAAGTCGCACCGCCCTGGGGCGGCAGCGAACGCTGATCGGCCGTCTCGTCGAGCATGTTGGGCGGCACTGCGAGCGACGCTTCCTTCGATTTCGAATCGCTCTTGTAGTCCACTTTCGTGGGCGACGACGTACCGCAACCGGCGACGAGCGCGCCAGTGGCGAGCACTGCAGCGAACCGCATGGTAAGACGAAGATCAGTCATGTTCGGGGAATCCTCTTCCGCTAAATCACGGCGCTTTCCGTGGATCAACCTTGCATTTTACCGGGGCCGCGCCGCGATGTGCAAAAAAGCGAGCGGCAAGAAAAAACCCGCGTCAGCTTGAACTGACGCGGGTTCTTGTCTGGTCGGGGCGAGAGGATTTGAACCTCCGACCACCTGCACCCCATGCAGGTACGCTACCAGGCTGCGCTACGCCCCGAAAGAAGAAAAGTATAACAGACACTTTTCCGATTTAGAATCGGGTCGCATGCATTTTGTGAATGTTCTTGTGAAATTTTTTGGCGTGACGGCACCGATACGGGTGGCGACGCACATGCCGGCGCAATCCGCGCCCCGACTACGCGGCGTCCGCATCGCCTTCACCGCTTGCGCGCAACGCAGATGACCGTCAGGCCGGCAACGCGGTTGAACCGGAACATCGGCAACTCGACGCGACAGATCATCTTGAGCAAGCCGTTGACGAGCGGATGGTGTCGGCGCAATTGCGACGCCGGCTCGCGCTCATGCCGACGCGCCCGTTCGCCCAGCCGCAACGCTGCCGCGAGCGGAAACGTGAGGCCGAAGTAATAGGCGCCGCGCTCGACGTCGAGCCCGGCGCGGCGAACCACATCCTCGAGACCGCCAAGCGTATACCTGCGCTTGTGCTCGAGAAAATCGTCATGGCCGCTCCAGAGGAACTGGAACGCGGGAACCGTGATCAGGAACCGGCTGCCCGGTGGCGCTCCCTTCACATATTGCGCCAGCAGCCCGACATCGTCGTCGACATGCTCGAGCACGTCCATCAGCAAAACGAGATCGGTATCGAGTCGCTCGACGGCCCGCCGAAAGTGGATGGGCTTGCCGGCCGTCTCCTCGTCCGCATCGGCGGCATAGCTCGTATCGACACACCACGCCTCCGTCGCCTGCGTGCGTTCGAGCAAGTACTTCGAGAAGAAGCCAGAGCCTGCACCGACGTCGAGTATCCGGTTCGCGCCCGACCCGCCCAGGAACCGACGGATCGCGCTCGCCTTCGACGCGTAGTACCAGTGATCGCCCGCACTCGCCCCCAATACGTCGACTTCCTTCAGATCCATGACGCTTCCCCGTGATGGCCAAGTGTTTTGATCCGGACAGCCATAAAGCTGATCTTACCTCGCCGTTGCCGCCGATCGTACTTGTCGACGCTGCACGGCCCGGCAACCCGCATTCGTCCCTAATCGAAAAAGACGATGGATGTTGGGGCATCGCTTCCGTCGGCACGCGGCGGCGACTCGATTGCGGGCGCGCCGGTCGCGACACCGCGGCTGGGGGCGGCGCCGAACTTCGCGACACGGGCGGACCCGACGGAACCGGCTATGTGACGACCGGCGGCACGACGTTGAACGCAATCCGGCAGCGCCTGCTGGCCTGATCGGCCCTGCGGGCGACCACGACGGGGCCGGATCGCTGGCTTGCTTCGACCGCCTCGGCCGTCGCTTCGCGAATCCGGTGAGAACCCACGCCGGCCAAGGCTGGCGACGGATTTGCCCGCGCACCGGAAAACACGTTGGCCGAAGGCTCGCACAAACCAAACGACCGTTTGATCCGGCCGCCCCGCCACCCCGAATCCATTGTCCCGCAGCCCGCCGGCTTGGCACGCCCGGGCGCCCGTTGTTTGGTAACGCCGCTCTAGCGCGCTATGACACACTGCACGGCATCGACGCTCGCGCCGTGCAGTGACACGCACCGCCGTCGATCACGACAAGACATGGAGACAGACGATGCGGAATGCGGTCCGGCGCGGCCATCGCTCGCCTTTGGCAATTTTCGACTGGCTTTCCGGCCCGCGACGCGCGGCCGCCCCGGTCTCGCACAAGACATCCCGCGTGTTCGGCTGCGGCGCGCTGACGCTCGCGCTGCTCTGCACCGGCTGTGCGGAATCGTCTGCGCAGCGCGACGGCAACGCGTCGGTCGCGTCGACGAAGATCGAGCGCACCAAAGCCGAACGCCTCGCCCGCGAGCAGCAGATCGCGCGCACCGTGCCGTCGCTCGCGTCGATCAGCCTCACGCAACCGCGCCCGTTCACGCTGCGCGACTCGGGCCAGAACGGCGCGATGACGTTCCTGCGCGACGTCGATTTCCGCATCGTCAACAACCTCGGCTTCTTCATCCATCAGTTGTCGGCCACGCTCGTGCCGACGCAGGCCGGCGCGCCGATCGTGTTCGACGATCCGACGAGCTTCGAGATCGACGTGCACGAAGGCACGGTCACGCTCGACAACGCGAAGCTGACCGCCCTCTTCAATACCTATATCTTCGGTTACCGCAACGCACCGCTGCGCAAGCTCGCCGTGTCGGCCGGCGACGGCGTGATCCACCTGCAGGGCGAAATGCAGCGCGACGGCTGGGTGCCGTTCTCGCTGACCGGCACGCTCGCGATCCGCGACGGCAGCCAGCTCGTGTTCCACCCGACCGGCGTACGCGTGTCGGGCATCAACGCGCAGCCGGTGATGCGCGCGGCCAACGTGAAGATGGCCGACCTGCTGAAGGTCCAGACGCCGATCGCGCAGCTCGCCGGCGACGATCTCGTGATGTCGGTCGACAAGCTGATGCCGCCGCCGCGCCTGAAGCTCACGATCACCTCGCTGCGCGTGACGCCGGCCGGCCTCGACCTGGCGCTCGACGACGGCACGCATGCGGGCTTCGCGATGCCTGCGAACGCACCGCAGCAGGCAATGTACATCCGCGGCGGCGACGTGAAGTTCATGCGCTCGATGCCGATGAACGCCGACATCCTGATCGGTCCGGCCGATCCTGCGAAGCGCGACCGGAATTTCGTGTTCGACCTGTATCACTATCGCGACCAGGTGTCGGCCGGCTACTTCAATTTCGATGAAAGCGGTGCGATGGCAATCCACATGCCTTCGTACACGGGCCCGGCCAGCGGTGCGTTGCTCGGCAACGCGGCCGCGCGCCTGAACGACAGCTTCCTCGCCGCGCAACAAAACGTGCTGCGCGACGTACGCCAGCACTGGGAAGCCTACGCGCTCGCGGCGCACACCGCGCGACCCGGCATGCAGACGGTAGCGATGCGGCGCACATCAACCACGCCGTTCAACGAACGGCACGTATCGAACCGCAACCCGACGATCCATCTGCGCAACGTCGACTTCAACCTGTCCGGCGATATCGGCTTTCATGTCGAGGATCTCGACGTCGAACTCGTGTCGAAGCGGCCCGGCGAGCCCGTCGACCTCGACGATCCGAACCAGTACGACATCCGCATTCTTGGCGGCACGGTAGTCGAGTCGTGGAAGGCGATGTCCGCGCTCTTCAACAACTATTTGCTCGACTACTCGCCGCGCTCGCTGAACGACCTGCAGCTCAGCGCGGATGGCCAGAACCTGCGCGTCCAGGGCGGCATCAAGCTGTGGAATCACGTGCCCGGCGTCTGGCTCCCGACCGACATGCAGGGCTCGCTGACGGTGCTCGACGACCGGCACCTCGCGTTCAAGCCATCCCAGGTGTCGGTGCTCGGCATTCCGCAGGCGAAGCTGCTGCGCTCGCTCGGCATCGAGCTCGCTTCGCTGACGCCGCTGCAGCGTCGCGGCGCGGAACTGCGCGGCGACACGCTCGTGCTCGACCAGTACACAGTGTTCCCGCCGCCGGTGCTGAACGGCAAGCTCGGGCAGGCAACGGTCGAGCGCGACGGGCTGCGCCTCACGTTCCGGCGGGCGGCGGGCACGCCCGCGCCGAAGCGGCCGCAGATCGATGCGCCGAGCTACATGTGGATGGAAGGCGGCGACATGAAGATGTTCAACGTGCTCGAACTGAACGTGCGCGCACTGATCCGGAATTCCGCCGAGGCCGGCCCGATGCGTTTCGACCTGTACGGCTATCGCAGCCAGGTCGCGCAGGGCTCGGTGCGGATGCTGCCGGACGGCACGCTGGTCGTCGACATGGGGCAGAAGAATCCGCTCGCGTCGCGCTGATCGGCATACGCGACACGCATGAAAAAAGCCCGATGGCGCTTCGCCAACCGGGCTTTTCATTTCATCCTTCGCGCTGCTCGCTCAGTCGTGCTTCAGTCCGTCGATCACGTCGAGCAGCGCCTGCCGCAGCGCGATGACATCGACCGTTGCACCCGGCTTGCCGGGCGCACGCGCGTCGGCGGCCTGCATCTCGGGTTCGACCGGTTCCGCCGCGGCCCGCTCGCCGCTCGGCGAATCGAGCCGGTTGCGCGCACCGTTGATCGTGAACCCCTGTTCATACAGCAACTCGCGAATCCGCCGGATCAGCAGCACTTCGTGATGCTGGTAATACCGACGATTGCCGCGCCGCTTCACCGGCCGAAGCTGAGTAAATTCCTGTTCCCAATAACGCAGCACATGCGGCTTGACCCCGCACAGTTCGCTGACTTCACCGATCGTGAAGTAGCGCTTCGCGGGAATCGGAGGCAAAACGACTTTCTCAACCGTGGTGGTCATCGTCGGTTAACCGTCGGTAAGGGTGCGCGGCGGCCGCGCGGGACGTCAGCGCGCGGGGCGTTACTCCGCGCCGTTTTCGACCAGCGCCTTCAGCTTCTGGCTCGCGTGGAAGGTTACCACCCGGCGGGCCGCGATCGGAATCGCCTCGCCCGTCTTCGGATTGCGGCCCGGACGTTGCGGCTTGTCGCGCAGCTGGAAATTGCCGAACCCCGACAGCTTGACGCTTTCGCCATTTTCGAGCGCGTCGCGGATCACTTCGAAAAACGCCTCGACCATGTCCTTCGCTTCACGCTTGTTCAGCCCGACGCTGTCGAACAGCAGCTCCGCCAGCTCCGCTTTCGTCAGCGTCGGCGTCTCGGCAGACGCCGGCGCCGAAGCGTCGCGGTTCATGGCGCTGCGTTGCGCCGTCAGGAGGGCTTCGAATTCACTCGAGGTCATGTCGTTCATATCTGCCATACAGCGCGTTGAATCAAAACTTACGATGGGAAAAAGCCGCCCGCAAGCGGGCGGGCCCTCTCCTTAGCCGCGCAGGCGCGCACCGGCACGAGCCATCCGCTCGACCAGCGTCTGGATCGCCTGATCGACGACCTCGTCCTGCAGCGTGCCAGCCGCGTCCTGCAGCGTCACGCGGAAGGCAAGGCTCTTCTCGTGCGCGGCAAGACCACCGGAAGTATTTGATTTTGCACGAAATTCGTCGAAGAGTACAACCTTCTGAACGAATCGGCAGGCCTCTTCGGCAAGCGCCTTCTTCATTTCGTCGAAAAGTGCCTGAACCTCGACCGCCTGATCGACGACAACGGCGATATCGCGACGTACCGGCGGGAATTTCGACACGTCGGTCGGCGCGGGCAGCGCACGCGCGATCAGCGCGTCCGCATCGATTTCGAACATCACCGGCGCATGCGGCAGCTCGTACTTCTGCATCAGGCGCGGGTGCAGCTCGCCGATCCAGCCGACCGCGCGGCCATCGACCTCGATGCGCGCGCTGCGGCCCGGATGAAGGGCCGGATGCTCTGCCTTCATGAAACGCGCGGCCGCAGGCGCGAGCAGCGCCTCCAGATCGCCCTTCACGTCGAAGAAATCGACCGCGCGGGTCGCTGCGCCCCACTGCTCGTCGAGTGCCGGACCGTAGGCAAGCGCGCCGACACGCTTCGGCTGCGCATGACCTTCGACGGCCAGCTCGCCTGCCTTCACCGACGGATCAGCGAGGAACACACGGCCCGACTCGAACACGCGCACGCGATCGGCGCGGCGGTTCAGGTTGTGGCGCAGCACGGCGATCAGGCTGCCGAACAGCGTCGTGCGCATCACCGAAAGCTGGCTCGCGATAGGGTTCAGCAGGCGGATCGGGTTATCGTTTCCTGCGAAATCGTGCTCCCACTCGGCATCGACGAAGCTGAAGTTGACGGTTTCCGCATAGTCGCGCGCGGCGAGCGCGTGACGGATGTCGTGGATCGAGCGCCGCGTCTCGTTGGTCGCACGCATTTCGCTCGTCGCGACCGGCGGACGCGCCGGGATCTTCTCGAAACCGTAAATGCGCGCCACTTCCTCGATCAGGTCTTCCTCGATCTCGATATCGAAGCGGTGCGACGGCGGCGTGACGAGGAACGCGTCGTCGTCACGCTCGAACGGCAGGCCGAGGCGCGTGAAGATACTGGCGATCTCGTCGGCGCCGATCTTCACGCCGATGATGCGGTTCGCGCGCGACACGCGCATCTTCACCGGCGCGCGCTGCGGCAGGTTCACGGCCTGATCGTCGACCGGGCCGGCCTTGCCGCCGCAGATTTCGAGAATCAGTTGCGTAATGCGCTCGACGTGCTCGACGGTCGTCGCGTAATCGACACCGCGCTCGAAGCGATGGGCCGCATCGGTCGAGAAGTTGTACTTACGCGCACGGCCGCGGATGCTGTCCGGCCACCAGAATGCGGCTTCCAGGTAGATGTTGGTCGTGTCGAGCGTGACGGCCGTGCTGTCGCCACCCATGATGCCGGCCAGGCTTTCGACGTGGCGGTCGTCCGCAATCACGCCGACCGTTTCGTCCAGTTCGACCGTATTGCCGTTGAGCAGCTTCAGCGATTCGCCGCGCTTGCCCCAGCGCACCTCGATGCCGCCGTGGATCTTGTCGAGATCGAACACGTGCGACGGGCGGCCGAGCTCGAACATCACGTAGTTCGAGATGTCGACGAGCGCGGACACGCTGCGCTGCCCCGAACGCTCGAGGCGCTCGACCATCCACTGCGGCGTCTTCGCATGCGCGTTCACGCCGCGGATCACGCGGCCCGAGAAGCGGCCGCACAGATCCGGAGCAGCAATGCGCACCGGCAGCGTTTCGTCGAGCTCGACGCGCACCGGGCGGATGTCGACCGGCGTCAGCGGCGCACCGGTGATCGCGGCCGTCTCGCGCGCGATACCGAACACGGACAGGCAGTCGGCCTTGTTCGGCGTCAGCTTGATTTCGAAGATCGTGTCGTCGAGATTGAGCGTCTCGCGGATGTCCTGACCGACCGGCGTGTCTTCCGGCAGGATCAGCAGGCCGCTGTGATCCTCGGACAGCTTCAGTTCGCGCGCCGAGCACAGCATCCCCTGGCTCTCCACGCCGCGCAGCTTCGACAGCTTGATCGCGAACGGCTTGCCGCCCTCTTCCGCCGGCGGCAGTTCCGCGCCGACCAGCGCGACCGGCACCTTGATGCCGGGCGCCACGTTCGGCGCGCCGCAGACGATGTTCAGCGTCGCGCCGGTGCCGGCGTCGACCTGGCAGACATTGAGCTTGTCCGCATCCGGATGCTTGACGACTTCGAGCACGCGGCCGACGACGATCTTCGACGTCGGCGGCGCAGCCTTGCTCAGCGATTCGACTTCGAGCCCCGCCATCGTCAGCGCGTGCGACAGTTCGTCGGTCGTGAGCTGCGGGTCGACAAAGGTTCTCAACCAGGATTCAGGGAATTGCATGGATGTCTACGTTCGAAACAGGTTAGATCGACGCCCGGGCCCCATCGGATCGTCCGTCGGGGCGTGCGCGGGCACAGGTCGGCGCGGCGAGCGGCGTTATGCGAACTGGCGCAGGAACCGCAGGTCGTTCTCGAAGAACAGCCGGAGATCCTGGACGCCGTAGCGCAGCATCGTCAGGCGCTCGAGGCCGCTGCCGAACGCGAAGCCGATGTAACGCTCGGGATCGAGGCCCATGTTGCGAATCACGGTCGGATGCACCTGCCCCGAGCCGGAGATCTCGAGCCACTTGCCGGCGTTCTTGCCTTGCTCGAACATCATGTCGATTTCGGCCGACGGTTCCGTGAACGGGAAATACGACGGACGGAAGCGCACGAGGATGTCGTCGCGCTCGAAGAATTTTTTCAGGAAGTCGGTATAGACGCCCTTGAGATCGGCGAAGCTGATGTTCTCGTCGATCCACAGCCCCTCGACCTGATTGAACATCGGCGAGTGGGTCGCATCGCTGTCGACGCGATACGTGCGGCCCGGCGCGATCACCTTGATCGGCGGACGGTTCATGCGCGCGTAACGCACCTGCATCGGGCTCGTGTGCGTGCGCAGCAGCAGCTGGCGGCCGTCGGCATCCTTGCCTTCGACGTAGAAGGTGTCCTGCATCGAACGGGCCGGATGGTTCTCCGGGCTGTTCAGCGACGTGAAGTTGTACCAGTCGGTCTCGATCTCGGGACCGTCGGCCACGTCGAAACCGATCGAGCGGAAAATCTGTTCGACGCGCTCCCACGTGCGCATCACGGGGTGCAGGCTGCCTGCACCGGCGCCGCGGCCCGGCAACGTCACGTCGATCGCCTCGGCGGCGAGGCGCTGGTTCAACAGCGCGTCGGCCAGCGCCTGGCGACGTGCGGTCAGCGCGGCTTCGACCTGCTGCTTCACGACGTTGATGCGTGCGCCTTCGGTCTTGCGTGCTTCGGGATCGAGCTTGCCGAGGCCCTTCAGCAACTCGGTCAGCGCACCCGACTTGCCGAGAAAGCGTGCTTTCTCGTTTTCGAGCGTGGTGATGTCGGCAGCCTGTTCGAAGGACTGCTGCGCGTCGGCGACAATCTGGTCCAGATCCATAGATCCCATCATTTCCAACGTCATTCGGTCTTGGCGAGCGAAATCGCCCATCCAAACAAAAAAGGGGCTCGGAAGAGCCCCGTTTTCGCTGCAGCGGCCGAGACTACCGGATCATCGCTGCAACTAACCACGCAGTGCTAATTTCGCAATTAGGCTGCAACGGCGGCTTTCACCTGCTTGACGATCGCAGCAAAAGCAGCCTTGTCGAACACCGCCATGTCGGCCAGCACCTTACGGTCGAGTTCGATCGACGCCTTCTTCAGGCCGTTGATGAACACGCTGTAGGTCATGTCGTGCTGGCGAACTGCCGCGTTGATACGCGTGATCCACAGTGCGCGGAACACACGCTTCTTGTTGCGGCGATCGCGGTACGCGTACTGGCCAGCGCGCATCACCGCCTGCTTGGCGATGCGGTAGACGTTATTGCGGCGGCCGCGATAACCCTTGGCCAGGTTGATGATCTTCTTGTGGCGGGCCCGTGCGGTTACCCCACGTTTGACTCGAGGCATGTTTCTCTCCTTGGAGTATCGATTGAGGGGTTACGCGAACGGGAGCATTGCGCGGACGGAGTTCAGATCGGAATCATGAACTGCCGTGGCGCCACGCAGATGACGCTTGTTCTTCGTGGTTTTCTTGGTCAGGATGTGACGCTTGAAGGCTTGACCGCGCTTGACGGTACCGCCCGGACGCACCACGAAGCGCTTTGCAGCGCTCTTCTTGGTCTTCATCTTAGGCATGACGAACAACTCCAGTTTATTAGATGGCGATGGGTGTGCGGTTGGCTTGCGCCCTTGACCCGCCCTTCGAAACCCAGTCCACTTGTGTACGGCGAACCGCTTGCACAGCCGCCGTCATTGTTGGCGCGCCGCCCTGACCGGGCAACGCGCCGAACCACTTCCGAACCTGCGCGCAAAGCGCGCGAGCCCGTTACTTCTTTTTCTTCGGCGAGAGCACCATGATCATCTGGCGCCCTTCCATCTTCGGCATCTGCTCGACCTGGCCGACTTCCTCGAGATCCGTGCGCAGACGCTCGAGCATCCGCATACCGATTTCCTGGTGAGCCATTTCGCGACCTCGGAAACGCAACGTGATCTTCGTCTTGTCGCCCTCTTCGAGGAAGCGCACGAGATTGCGGAGCTTGACGTTGTAATCCCCGTCATCGGTACCCGGGCGGAACTTGACTTCCTTGACCTGGATGACCTTCTGCTTCAGCTTCGCTTCGTGCTGCTTCTTCGATTCCTGGTACTTGAACTTGCCGTAATCCATCAGACGGCAAACCGGGGGAACCGCTTGCGGCGCGATTTCCACCAGGTCAACATCCAGTTCTTCCGATTTACGGAAAGCATCAGCGAGTTTTACGATACCGAGCGGTTCGTTCTCGATCCCGACCAGACGCACTTCCGGCGCAGTGATTTCACCGTTGATGCGATGCGACGACTTATCAGTAGCGATGTTACGTTTCCTCTAAAAATTAAAAAAACGAGCCGCGCTGCCAGGGCGGTTACTTGAACGAGCGCAGGTCTTCCTGCAGACGCTCAACGAAGGCATCGACCGGCATCACGCCAAGATCGACGCCGCCACGGGCACGCACGGCTACCGTTTGCGCATCACGCTCCTTATCACCCACGACGAGGAGATAAGGCACCTTTTCCAGCGTGTGCTCGCGTATTTTATAGCTAATCTTCTCGTTGCGCAAATCGGCCGTCACTCTAACCCCTTGTTTTTGCAACGATTGGGCCAGAGATTGCGCATATTCGACCTGACTTTCGGCGATATTGAGCACAACAGCCTGCATCGGCGCGAGCCAGACCGGCATCGCACCAGCGTGGTGCTCGATCAAAATGCCGAGGAATCGCTCCATCGAACCGACGATCGCACGGTGCAGCATCACGGGCCGGCGACGGCTGTTGTCTTCCGCCACGTACTCGGCGCCGAGGCGCTCCGGCAGCATCATGTCGAGCTGCAGCGTGCCGCACTGCCACGAACGGCCGAGCGCGTCCTTGATGTGGTACTCGATCTTCGGACCGTAGAACGCACCCTCGCCCGGCAGCTCTTCCCACTGAAGGCCACACGCCGTCAGCGCTTCGCGCAGCCCCTGCTCGGCACGGTCCCACGTTTCGTCGGAACCCATGCGCTGCTCGGGACGCAGCGACAGCTTGATGTCGATGTGGTCGAAGCCGAAATCGCCGTACACGCTCATCGCGAGCTTGTTGAACGCGATCGACTCGGCAATGATCTGGTCTTCCGTGCAGAAGATGTGCGCATCGTCCTGCACGAAGCCGCGCACGCGCATCAGGCCGTGCAGCGCGCCCGACGCCTCGTTGCGGTGGCACGAGCCGAACTCCGCGTAACGCAGCGGCAGGTCGCGGTACGAACGCAGGCCGTGCTTGAACACCTGGACGTGCCCAGGGCAGTTCATCGGCTTGATCGCGTAGTCGCGCTTTTCCGACTCCGTCGTGAACATGTTCTCGCGGTAGTTCTGCCAATGGCCCGACGCTTCCCACAGCGAGCGATCCATGATCATCGGCGTCTTGATCTCGAGGTAACCGGCTTCGTTCACGCGGCGGCGCATGTACTGCTCGACCTGCTGCCACAGCGCCCAGCCCTTCGGATGCCAGAACACCATGCCCGGCGACTCTTCCTGCATGTGGAACAGGTCGAGCTGCTTGCCGAGCTTGCGGTGGTCGCGCTTTTCCGCCTCCTCGAGCATGTGCAGGTACTGGTCCTGGTCTTCCTTTTTGGTCCAGGCCGTGCCGTAGATGCGCTGCAGCTGCTCGTTCTTCGAATCGCCGCGCCAGTACGCGCCCGCGACCTTCATCAGTTTGAAGACCTTCAGCTTGCCGGTCGACGGCACGTGCGGGCCGCGGCACAGATCGGTGAAGCCGCCGTGCGAATACAGCTTGATTTCGTCGTTCTGCGGAATCGACTCGATGATCTCGGCCTTGTACTTCTCGCCGAGGCTGCGGAAGTAACCCGCGGCCTCGTCGCGCGACACGACACGGCGCGTCACGGGCTCGTCCTTCTTCACGATCTCCTGCATGCGCTTTTCGATCTTTTCCAGATCTTCCGGCGTAAACGGACGGTTATACGAGAAGTCGTAATAGAAGCCGTTGTCGATCACGGGGCCGATCGTCACCTGCGCATCCGGATACAGTTCCTTCACCGCGTATGCGAGCAAGTGCGCCGTCGAGTGGCGGATGATGTCGAGGCCGTCGGCATCCTTGTCCGTGACGATGGCGAGCGACGCGTCGCGGTCGATCACCGCGGACGTATCGACGAGCTCGCCGTCGAGCTTGCCACCAAGCGCAGCCTTCGCAAGGCCGGGACCGATCGAGGCTGCAACCTCGGCAACTGTCACCGGATGCTCGTATTGTCGAACTGAGCCGTCAGGCAAGCGTATCGAAACCATGGCAATCTCCGTGATGCCGACAGTGGGCGGCAGACCAAGCACGCGATATAAAAGTCACGCGCGAAAATTTCGCGACAAAAAAAATGCGGCCCCGCTTTCGAGGGGCCGCATTCGATACTTCACTCAAACTGAAAGGGCGAAAACGTTCCTCGACTAGCGTCGCTCCGAAGTGGTTTCGGTCAACGTTCGCGGTGTCATAACCGTATTCGCCTTGTTCGCGTTGAGCTATTTACTGCATCGAATACCCGAAGACCGGGCATTCTCAATTCGTTGGTAGGCTCGATTGGACTCGAACCAACGACCCCCACCATGTCAAGGTGGTGCTCTAACCAGCTGAGCTACGAGCCTAGAGAAGCTGAAATTATATGGAGCCGTTATCGGTTTGGCAAGCGTTTTTATGCGGTCGCAGCAAAATAACGGCGTTCCAACCCCATCACGCCTTGCGGCCGGCCCGCACCACGCCCTGTACTTCACCTAGCAGCGTGCAGGCGCGCTGCACCTGTGCCGAATTCGACACCTCGACCGTGAACTGCATGAATGCCGCATTGCGGCGGCTCTGCGTCTTCACGCCCACCACGTTCATCTTTTCGCGTGCGAACACTTCGGAGATGTCACGCAGCAACCCTTGCCGGTCGCTCGCCTCGATCATCAGGTCGACCGGATAGACGGACGCGCCGCGCCCGCCCAGCACGTCTGCCGACCAGGTCGTCTGCAGCACGCGCTCCGGTGCGCGCTCGACCATCCGGCGAAACGTCGGGCAGTCGCTGCGATGGATCGACATCCCCTTGCCGCGCGTGACAAAGCCGCTGATCGGATCGGGCGGCGCAGGCCGGCAGCAACGCGCGAGCTGGGTCAGCAGCGCGTCGACGCCCACCACCAGCACGCCGGTCGACGCGCCGTGCGCGACGCTCGCACCGCTGCCGCGCTTTTCGAAATCGGCAGGCGCCTCGGGCGCCGGCTCGGGCGGCGGCGCATCGGACAGCGCGTGCTCGACATTGCGCAGGCTGAATTCTTCCTTGCCGACGACCGAGAACAACTCCTCGGGCGACTTGAAACCGAGCTTCGCGGCGAGGGTGTCCAGGTTGACCGACGTCTTGCCCTCGCGCTGCAGCGTCTTTTCGACGAGCGCCCGGCCATGCGAGATGTTTTCTTCCTGCTCGATCGAGTTGAACCACGCCCGCACCTTCTGGCGCGCGCGCGAGCTCTTCAGGTAGCCGAGCTGCAGGTTCAGCCAGTCGCGCGACGGCCCGCCCTCCTTCACCGCGACGATTTCGACCGTCTGGCCGTTCGCGAGCGGCGTGTTCAGCGGCACCATCGCGCCGTCGACGCGCGCGCCGCGGCAGCGATGACCGAGTTCGCTGTGCAGGTGGTACGCGAAATCGACCGGCGTCGCGCCCTGCGGCAGCGCGATCACGCGCGCCTGCGGCGTCAGCACGTAGATGTGGTCGTCGTCGAGCGACGTCTCGCGCAATTGCGCCCACGCCTGGTCGCCCGATACCCCGGGGCCGTCCTCGACGTCGTCCTTCCATGCGAGCAACTGGCGCAGCCACGCGATCTTCTCGTCGTACTTGTCGCTCGCCGAGAACTGGCCGCCATAGCCGCGCGCGCCGGCCTCCTTGTAGCGCCAGTGCGCGGCAACGCCGTACTCGGCGAAGCGGTGCATCTCCTGCGTGCGGATCTGCACTTCGAACGCACGGCCGTCGTCGCCGATCACGACCGTATGCAGCGACTTATAGCCGTTCGGCTTCGGACGCGAGATATAGTCGTCGAACTCCTTCGGCACCGGCTGCCACAGGTGATGCACGATGCCGAGCACCGCGTAGCAATCCTTGATGTCGGGCACGATCACACGAAACGCGCGCACGTCGTACAGCTCGGAGAAATCGAGTTCCTTGCCGCGCATCTTGCGCCAGATGCTGTAGATATGCTTCGGCCGGCCGCTCACGTCGGCCTGGATGTGTGCGGCCGCCAGCTCGTGCTGCAGCCGCTCGATCGCCAGCGTGACGTAGGCCTCGCGTTCGATGCGCTTCTCGTCGAGCAGCTTCGCGATCCGCTTGTAGGTGACGGGATCCTCGAAGCGGAACGCGAGATCCTCGAGCTCCCACTTCAATTGCCAGATCCCGAGACGGTTGGCGAGCGGCGCATAGATCTCGAGCGTCTCGCGCGCGACGTCGGGCGGCGGGTCGATCTTCGCGGCCGCGTAGTAGCGCAGCGACTGCAACCGCGACGCGAGCCGGATCAGCACCACGCGGATGTCCTGCGCGAACGCGAGCAGCATCTTGCGCAGCGCCTCGATCTGCGTGCGCCGCTCTTCCGCCGCGTCGCGCCCGGCGTCGGGCACCGCATTCTGGGCGCGCAGGCTGACGGTGCCGAGCCGCAACAGCTTGCGCACGTCCGACACGAGCCGCGCCACTTCGTCGCCGAAACGTTCGGTGAGCTCGCGCTCCGGGTCGCTCAGGTGCGGCGTCAGTACGAACAGCGCGGCGGCCTGCATCGCGGACGGATCGACGTTCAGCGTGCGCATGATCGACGCCGTGCCCGCCGAGTGATCGGCAAGCAGTTCGCCGGACGACAGGCGTGCATTGCCGGCCCGCTCGCGCACGAACGCGAGCACGTCGTCGAACGACGGTGCCGCGACGGGGGAAGTGGAAACGGACTCGGTCATTGCACGGCCTGACGGAATGCGGTCATCGTCGGTTAATGCTCAACTCAACTCAACTCAGCGCGGCTCAGCTCCGCTGCGCGGCGACGACCACGATCTCGACGAGCAGCGCCGGATCCGCGAGCTTCGCCTCGACGGTGGCGCGCGGCGGCGTGTTGCCCTGCGCGACCCACGCGTCCCACTCCGCATTCATGCCTTCGAAATTCGCCAGGTCCGAGATGTAGATCTGCACCGACAGCAGATGCGCCTTGTCGCTGTTCGCTTCGGCGAGCAGGCGGTCGATGTGGCCGAGCACTTCGCGCGTCTGGCCCTTGATGTCCTGCGTGGTGTCTTCGGCGATCTGGCCTGCCAGATACACGGTACCGTTGTGGATCGCGGTTTCGGAGAGACGGGCCCCGACGTGGTGACGAATGACTGCCATGGAATGTTCCGGTCTTGAGTGGGTGAAGAATCGGACGACGACACGGCCCGCGTGCCGCCGAACCGCATATTATGACGCGTTTATGCGTCGCCTTCGACGAAAAACCGCCGTGCAAGCGCAATCTGGTCGGCGCCGATGAACGCCGGCGCGTGGCCCGCACCCGGAATCTCGGCCTGCGTCACACGCCGGCCGCGACGCATCATGTCGGCCACCGTCTCGCGCGACAGCAGGTCGGACGTCTCGCCGCGCACGACGAGCAGCGACGCGTCCGTCGTCTCGATGGCACGCCACAGCGCGGCCTCGCCGAGCGCGGCCAGTTCGGGCGTCGTCGCCTTGAACGGCTCGGCGACGCGCGGATCGTAGCGCATCGTCCAGCCGCCTTCGGGCAGCTCGCGCAGCAGCGGCCCGTTGATCTCGCGCCACTCGTCGGCGGTCAGCGCGCCGAACGGCAGCGACAACGACGTCAGATAGTCGATACCTTCCTGCTCGGTCGCAAAGCGCGGCTGCACGCCGAGATACTCGCCGATGCGCGTCAGCGAATCGGGTTCGATGCGCGGGCCGACGTCGTTGACGATCATCCGGCGCAGCGGCGAACCGGGCAGCCCCGCGAGCGCGATGCCGATCAGGCCGCCCATCGACGTGCCGAACCAGTCGACCGATTCGACGTCGAGCCGCGCGATCAGCGTCACCATGTCGGCCACGTATTGCGGGATCGCATAGAGCCGCGGATCGGCAAGCCAGTCCGACCGGCCGCGCCCAACGATATCGGGGCAAACGACGCGATACGTATCGGACAGCGCGGCGGCGAGCCGATCGAAATCGCGCCCGGAACGGGTCAGGCCATGCACGCAGATCAGCACGCGCGGATTGGCGGAATCGCCCCACTCGGTATAGGCGACGTGGTGAAGGCCGACAGCGCTCGCACACTGCACGCGCCGCTGGCGCGGAACCGGGGGATTCACTGGGGTCGTTGGCATCGTTGGCATCCTGTCGAACGGGGGCGCGCAGCGAGGCAACGCTGGCGCGGCCCAATGCAGACGATTGTAAACGCTTCGGTCGCGCGACGCGTTCCGCCGCCTGCCATCCGTGCCGCGGAACGCGTCGCGCGTGGCATTCGCCGTGCGCTCCCTTCCGACGAAACGATCCGCACAATCGCGCGCATCGTCAGCTCGCGTCCCAGCGCCACGACGCCTGCAGGTGCTCGCGCACGAAATCGACGAACGTCCGCACGCGCAACGCGAGATGCCGCCCGCCCGGATAGACCGCATGCAGCGGCGCCGCCGGCGCCGCATATGCAGGCAGCACCCGCACGAGCCGGCCCGCCTCGAGATCGGGCGCGACGTCCCAAATCGACTTCAACGCAATGCCCGCGCCGTCGAGCGCAAGCATGCGCGCCGCGCCTCCGTCGTTGGTCAGCAGCGCCGCCGCGACCTCGACCGCGATCGGACCGTCCACGCCATCGAACCGCCATTCGGCCTGCGGCTGCTCGCCCATCACGATGCAGCGGTGCGCATGCAGCTCGCCGGGATGCACCGGCATGCCGCATTCGGCCACGTATGCCGGCGACGCGCACAGCACGCGGCGGTTCGGCGCCAGTTCACGCGCGATCATCGACGAATCGGCGAGACTGCCGATCCGCACCGCGACATCGATCTCGTGCGCGAGCAGATCGACGACCGTGTCGGTCAGAATCAATTGCACGCACACCTGCGGATGCCGGCGCAGGAACTCGGCGACGAGCGGCGCGATCCGCAGGCGCCCGATCTCGCCCGGCGCGGTCACGCGCAGCAGGCCGCTCACCGTGCCGCGGCGATCCTGCATCAGCGTTTCCGTCAGGTCGACTTCGGCGAGGATGCGCAGCACCTGTGCATGGAACAGCGCGCCCTCGTCGGTCAGCGTCTGCCGGCGAGTCGTCCGGTGCAGCAGCCGCACCCCGAGCCGAGCCTCCAGATGCGCAAGCCGTTTGCTGATTACCGACAGCGACAAGTCCTGCTCCCGCGCCGCCGCCGACAGGCTGCCCGCCGCGACGACGATCGAGAAGGTTTCCAGCGCCGGCAGGTCGTCGATCAGCATTCGAGCATCCTCGATCCGCCACCCTTTCCTTTTTTCGAATAATCCATTCGCTTTCCCTTGGTATTTGTATCGAATTCGGAAACCTACCATGACGTCACCGCGCCATCCAGGCGCACCATCATGAAAAAGGGAGAATCCGATGTCTGCGTTGCAACCATTCCTGCGCCGCTCGATTGCCGGCACGCTCGCGGCGACGTTTGCCGCAGTCGCGCTACCGCCCGTCACCGCCAATGCGGCCGATCTCGCGACCCCGTTGCACCTGACGGTCGCGGCCGGACTGCCCCCCGCTCAGGCGCGCGACCAGATCCTTGCGGCGCGCCGCTACGCCACGTTCTGGGACACGGGAGACGAGGCGCTTGCGCGCGCGGCCCTCGCTGCCGACTTCATGGATCGCACGCTGCCGGTCGGACGGGCCCAGGGTGTGCCGGGGCCGCTCGCAGCATCGCGAACGATGCGCGCGGCGATTCCCGACCTGCATTGCGAGATCGAGCAGATGATCGTCGCCGGCGATCGCGTCGTCGTCCACCTGCGGTTTCGCGGACATTTCACCGAGGTCTTTGGCAACACGACCGGCCACGGACAGGCGGTCGATTTCGTCGCGACCGACATCTACCGGATCGCGGCCGGCCGGATCGCCGAGAACTGGCACATCGAAGACAACCTGACGCTGATGCGCCAACTCGGCGTCGCAAACTGAGGGCCCAGCCGATGACGAACTTCGATCCTCCGACGCGCGCGGCCCGCCGCGCATTCCTCGCACAGGCCGGTGCCGGCGCCGGGCTGGCCGCCGCCGGCGCGGTACTCGGCAGCGCGGCGCGGCACGCAAACGCCGGAACGGCCGGGCCGCCCGCTGCGCCGACCGCCGCGGGCGGCACGTTCTGGCCGGACGACATCCGCCTCGTGATCTCGATCTCGATGCAATTCGAGGCCGGCGGCCAACCGCCCAAGGGCGCGGACAGCCCGTTTCCGGGCGTCGCGTTCCCCCCTTCCGTGCCGGCAGACCTCGCGTCGGGCACCTGGTTCGCGTACGGCTATCGCGAAGGCATCCCGCGCATGCTCGATCTGTGGGACCGGCATGGCGTGAAAGTCACGTCGCACATGATCGGCGAAGCCGTCCTGCACCGCCCCGATCTCGCGCGGGAGATCGTCGCGCGCGGCCACGAGGCGTCGGCGCACGGCCCACGCTGGCGCTCGCAGTTCGCGATGAGCCGCGACGACGAGCGCCGCTTCCTGATCGAAGCGCGCGACATGGTCGAGACGGCGACCGGCACGAGACCGATCGGCTACAACTGCAACTGGTTGCGGCGCGGGCCGAACACGCTGTCGCTGTTGCAGGAACTCGGCTACACCTATCACATCGACGACGTCAGCCGCGACGAGCCGTTCATCGAGACCGTGAACGGGCACGATTTCGCCGTCGTCCCGTACACGCTGCGCAACAACGACATCCTGCTGATCGAAGGCCGCAATTACTCGCCGACGATGTTCCTGGAGCAGATCAAGCTCGATTTCGACCAACTCTACGCGGAGGCCGGGCAGCGACGCCGCATGATGTCGATCAGCGCGCACGACCGCATCAGCGGCACGCCGCAGATGGTCCGTGCGTGGGACGAATTCCTGCGCTACGCGCGATCGCATCCGGGCGTCGCGTTCATGCGCAAGGACGAGATCGCGCGTTACGCGCTCGGCAACGCGGCGACGCTGCGCGAAACCGAGACGATCTGACCGGATTTCTTTCTTATCAACGGGAACGGACCATCATGAACGATTCATTCAATGGCAACGCGGTGCTCGTGGTCGGCGGGAGCTCCGGGATCGGCGCGGCCGCCGCGCAGGCATTCGCGCAACGCGGCGCACGCGTGACGATCGCATCGCGCGACGCACGCAAGGGCGAGGCGGTCGCGGCCGCGATCGGCCGCGGCACGCGCTTCGCACCGCTCGATATCACGCGAACCGACGAAGTCGATGCATTCTGCGCACGCGCCGACCGGTTCGACCACGTCGTGATTTCCGCCGCACAGACCGCAACAGGCCCGGTCCGTTCGCTCGCATTCGACGCCGCGCAGGCCGCGATGGACAGCAAGTTCTGGGGCGCGTATCGCATCGCGCGGGCAATCGACATCGTCCCGGGCGGCTCGCTGACGTTCGTGTCGGGTTTTCTCGGCGTGCGACCGAGTACATCATCGGTACTGCAGGGCGCGATCAATGCGGCACTCGATGCACTGGCCCGCGGCCTGGCACTCGAACTGGCCCCCGTACGCGTCAACACGGTGTCGCCCGGCCTGATCGCCACGCCACTGTGGGACAAGCTCGCGACTGACGCGCGCGACGCCATGTTCGCCGGCGCCGCGCAGCGGTTGCCGGCGCGCCGCGTGGGTCGTCCCGAGGATGTCGCGAACGCGATCGTCTATCTGGCGGCGACGCCGTATTCGACCGGTTCGACCGTGCTCGTCGACGGCGGCGGCGCAATCGCGTAGTACGTCGAAAAAAGTCTGCGACACGGGCGCGACCGCCATGGAAACGCGCATTCGCGCGCGCCAAAAGACGGCGCCCCGCATGCATCGAAGCATGCGGGGCGCCGTAGCCGCGCAATAGCGCGCGGAGCCAACCTCCGTCGGCTTACGCGACCGCGCTCACGTCGAGCGGCGCGCCCGTCTTCGCCTGGATCTCGTCGGCGCTCACGCCGTCGGCGAGCTCGAGGACCTTCAGGCCGGCCGGCGTCACTTCGATCACGCCGAGATCGGTGATGATCAGATCGACCACGCCGACACCCGTCAGCGGCAGGTTGCATTCGTCGAGAATCTTGTGCTGGTCGCCCTTCGCGACGTGCTCCATCAGCACGACGACGCGCTTCACGCCGGCGACGAGGTCCATCGCGCCGCCCATCCCCTTGATCATCTTGCCGGGGATCATCCAGTTCGCGAGGTCGCCCTGCTTGCTGACCTGCATCGCACCGAGGATCGCGAGGTTGATGTGGCCGCCGCGGATCATTGCGAACGAGTCGGCCGACGAGAAGATCGACGAGCCCGGCAGCGTCGTGACGGTCTGCTTGCCGGCGTTGATGAGATCGGCGTCGACCTCGTCTTCGGTCGGCGACGGGCCGATGCCGAGCAGGCCGTTCTCCGACTGCAGCCACACCTCGACGCCTTCCGGCACGTGGTTCGCGACGAGCGTCGGCAGGCCGATGCCGAGGTTCACGTAGAAGCCGTCCTGCAGTTCCTTCGCCGCGCGCGCGGCCATCTGGTCACGATTCCAGGCCATGTCAGTCTCCTTTCGCGCGTACGACGCGTTGTTCGATGCGTTTTTCGGGCGTCGCGTTCAGCACGATGCGCTGCACGAAAATCCCCGGCGTATGGACCTGGTCCGGATCGAGTGCGCCGTTCTCGACGATCTCCTCGACTTCCACCACGGTGATCTTGCCGGCCATCGCGCACATCGGGTTGAAGTTGCGCGCGGTGCGGCGATAGATCAGGTTGCCGGACTTGTCGGCCTTCCAGGCCTTCACGAGCGCGACGTCGGCCGTCAGCGACGGCTCGAGCACGTAGTGGCGATCGCCGAACTGGCGCGTTTCCTTGCCTTCCGCAATCACGGTGCCGTAGCCGGTATTCGTGAAGAACGCGGGGATGCCCGCGCCGCCCGCGCGCAGCTTTTCGGCGAGCGTGCCTTGCGGCGTGAATTCGAGCTCGAGTTCGCCGGCCAGGTACTGGCGCTCGAACTCCTTGTTCTCGCCGACATACGACGAGATCATCTTCTTGATCTGGCGCGTTTCCAGCAGCAGGCCGAGACCGAAGCCGTCGACACCCGCGTTGTTGCTGATGCAGGTGATGCCCTTGACGCCCGAATCGCGCAACGCGCCGATCAGCGCCTCGGGAATCCCGCACAGGCCGAAGCCGCCCACCGCGAAGGTCTGTCCGTCGCGGACGATCCCTTCCAGCGCGGCAGCCGCGCTTGGATAGACTTTGTTCATCTGTTGTCCCTTCCTTTATGGAAACCAGCGAAACCGGTTCACGCGCCCACGTGGGCGGCAAGCCCGCCGCATCATTCTATGCATGCGCGGCGATGCCTGCGTCGAGGCGCGCTGTTTTTATGTCGCGGCGAACTGCCACGAGATGCCTGAAAGGGTACGATGCGGCGCGGATGCGGCACAATACGCAAAAATACATAAGCGTTTGCCTCCGCTTGCCTGCGCCATGCCCGCTCTCGATTACCAGACTGCCTTCCACCTCGCGCCGCTCGGCCTCGTGATGTCGCGCGACCGCGTAATCGAGGACTGCAACGACGCGCTCGCGTCGATCTTCCGCTGCGCGCGGGCCGACCTGATTGGGAAATCATACGAGGTGCTCTACCCGTCGACGGACGAATTCCAGCGAATCGGCGAGCGCATCTCGCGCGTGATGGCCGCGAACGGCATCTACTCGGATGACAGAATCATGAAACGGGCCGACGGCGAGCTGTTCTGGTGCCACGTGACGGGCCGCGCGCTCGACCGCACCGCGCCGCTCGCGGCCGGCGTCTGGACCTTCGAGGATTTGAGCGCGACGCGCCGCGTCGCGGTCGAACTGACTCCGCGCGAGCGCGAGATCGCCGCGCAACTCGCGACCGGCAAGACCAGCAAGCAGATCGGGCGCGTGCTCGACATCAGCTCGCGCACGGTCGACATCTACCGCGCACGGCTGATGCGCAAGTACGGGACGAACAACACGCCGGAACTGCTGCAGCGCCTGCTCGGGCAATGAACGAGCAGTGAATGGCGGCGCCCGGACGACAATCGGCCGCACAAGGCGGCCGATTCGGGTAACAAGGGGCGTGGCGACTCACCGGCGCGCCGGCGCCGGCCTCGCCATATCGGCGCTCAGCCGATTTTCGTCGCGAGCGCGCGCTCGATCGTGTCGCGCAGCAGTTGCGGCAGCGGCACCGACTTGCCGAGCGCATAGTCGACCCACACGCAGCGCGCGTTGCCGCGCGCATAGACGTGCTGCGGATCGTCCGCACGCATGAGTTCGAAACCGGTGTCGAAGCTGCTTCTGCCGGGTTTCGCGGCCGACATCTTCGCGATCACGTCGCCCGGATAATGCAGTTGCTTGAGAAATTCCATCGACGCCGTGACGATGACGGGCCCCTGCCCCTCGCCGTTGCCGCCGGCGATGCCGAGTTCCTCGAACCACGAGATCCGCGCCTGCTCCATGTAGCGGAAATAGACCGTGTTGTTCACGTGACCGAACGCGTCCATGTCGCCCCAGCGGATCGGCATCGACATCTGAAAAACGGGTGAGTAATCGCTTGTTGCGCTCATTGCAGTCTTCTTTGTTGCTGAATGTCATCCGCTCAGGCGAGGCCGAAGCCGTCGTCGGCGGAGATGATCGAGCCGTTGATGAACTGCGACTCGTCGGCCGCGAGCAGCAACAACAGCCCGTCGAGATCCTGCGGCTTGCCGACGCGCTTGCGCGGCAGCATCGACTGCAGTTTCTGGCCCTGCTCGGTTTCCCACAGGTAATGATTGATTTCGGTATCGATGTAACCCGGACAGATCGCGTTGACATTGATCCCGTGGCGCCCCCATTCGAGCGCCATCGCGCGCGTCATCTGCACGACCGCGGCCTTGCTCATCGCGTACAGCCCGATCTGCGGAAACACGCGCAGCCCGGCCACCGACGCGATGTTGATGATTCGGCACGGCGGCTTGCCGTTACCGCTGCCGTTCGCGCGCATGATCATCCGCTTCGCGACTTCCTGCGCGACAAAAAATGCGCCGCGCGTGTTGGTATCGAACACGAACTCGAAATCGGCCGGCGTCACGTCGACGAGCTTCTGCATCGTCGACACGCCGGAATTGTTCACGAGGATGTCGATCGTGCCGGCTTCCGTCTCCGCGTGCGCGACCGCCGCCTTGATGCTCTGGACGTCGGTGACGTCGAGCGACACGACGTGCGCGGCACCGCCCGCCGCCTCGATCTCCGCGCGCAGCTCCTTCAGGCGCTCGACGCGGCGGCTCGCGAGCACGACCTTCGCGCCGGCCTGCGACAGAACCTGCGCAAAACGCTGCCCGAGGCCGCTCGACGCGCCCGTGACCAGCGCAACCTTGCCTTCCAGATTGATCGATCGACCCATTTGCACATCCCCTTTCGATGTCATTTCGCCAGCCCGGGCAACACGGCCCGAGCGGCATAACCCTAGCACAAAAAATAGAACGATCGTGCTAATCTAGACGCATGCTGTTGCGGCAAGCGTTTCGTTTCGCAGACAATACGCTCCCGAATAAAAGCATTCTAACGGTTAGAGGAACGCCAATGACCCCCGCAAGCCTCATCGAGCAATACGGCCCGCGCGAATCGATGGAATACGACGTCGTGATCGTCGGCGGCGGCCCCGCCGGGCTGTCGGCGGCGATCCGGCTCAAGCAGCTGGCCGCCGAGAAAGGCACCGAGATCGGCGTGTGCGTGCTCGAGAAGGGTTCCGAGATCGGCGCGCACATCCTGTCGGGCGCAGTGATGGACCCGCGCGCGATCACCGAACTGTTTCCCGACTGGAAGGAACAGGGCGCGCCGCTCACCGTCGAGGTGACGGAAGACCGCTTCCTGTTCCTGTCCGAGAAGAGCGCGGTGACGACGCCGAACTGGGCGCTGCCCGAGAACTTCAAGAACCACGGCAACTACGTGATCTCTCTGGGCAACGTCACGCGCTGGCTTGGGGCACAGGCGGAAGCGCTGGGCGTCGAGATCTTCCCGGGCTTCCCGGCTGCCGAGATCCTGTACAACGACGACGGCTCCGTGAAAGGTGTCGCGACCGGCAACATGGGCGTGGGCAAGGACGGCGAGCCGACCGAGAACTTCCAGCTCGGCATGGAGCTGCACGCGAAGTACACGCTGTTCGCCGAAGGCTGCCGCGGCCACCTTGGCCGCCAGCTGATCTCGAAGTTCAAGCTCGACGCGAACGCCGATCCGCAGGCGTACGGGATCGGCATCAAGGAACTGTGGGAAATCGATCCCGCGAAGCACAAGCCGGGCCTCGTGATCCACACGGCCGGCTGGCCGCTGAAGTCGGATACCTACGGCGGCTCGTTCCTGTATCACATGGACAACAACCAGGTCGTGGTCGGCTTCGTGGTCGGCCTCGGCTACACGAACCCGTACCTGTCGCCGTTCGAGGAATTCCAGCGCTACAAGACGCACCCGTCGATCCGCGCGTTCCTCGAAGGCGGCAAGCGCGTGTCGTACGGCGCGCGCGCGATCACCGCGGGCGGGCTGCTGTCGCTGCCGAAGACGGTGTTCCCGGGCGGCGCGCTGATCGGCGACGACGCGGGTTTCCTGAACGCATCGCGGATCAAGGGCAGCCACGCGGCGATCAAGACCGGCATGCTGGCGGCGGACGCCGCGTTCGACGCGCTGCAGGCCGGCCGTCAAGGCGACGAGCTCAACGCATACCCGGACGCCTTCAAGCAGTCGTGGCTGTACACGGAGCTGTACCGCGCGCGCAACTTCAAGCAGTGGATGGCCAAGGGGCTGTACCTGGGCACGCTGATGGTCGGGCTCGAGCAGAAGGTGATGGGCGGCAACGTGCCGTGGACGCTGCACCACCAGCACGCGGACCACGAGACGCTGAAGCCGGCGTCGCAGTGCGAGCCGATCGAGTATCCGAAGCCGGACGGCAAGCTGACGTTCGACCGGCTGTCGTCGGTGTTCATCTCGAACACGAACCACGAGGAGAACCAGCCGGCGCACCTGACGCTGAAGGATGCGAACGTGCCGGTGAACGTGAACCTGCGTACGTACGCGGGGCCGGAGGCGCGCTTCTGCCCGGCGGCCGTGTACGAGTTCATGAAGAACGACGACGGCAGCGATCGCCTGGTGATCAACGCGCAGAACTGCGTGCACTGCAAGACCTGCGACATCAAGGACCCGACGCAGAACATCGTGTGGGTCACGCCCGAAGGCGGCGGCGGGCCGAATTACCCGAACATGTAAGCTGCCGGAACGCGCCGCCACGAGCGGCGCGTTTTATGGGCCATGGCAAACTGCTGCAAACGAAACGGGGCGCTGCATCACGCAGCGCCCCGTTTCGTTTGCATTCATTGCTCGACGGTCGAGACGATGCGCACCGCGCACCGCCCGCTTGCGTCAGGTCGCGCTGCCCGCGATCTTCGGCGTCGTCGTCTCGACGTCACCGCACTGCGCGCGATGGCGCAGCGCATGGTCGATCAGCACCAGTGCGAGCATCGACTCGGCGATCGGCGTCGCGCGGATGCCGACGCACGGATCGTGGCGGCCGAAGGTTTCCACCGTGGCCTCCTCGCCAGCCTTCGTGATCGAACGGCGCGGCGTGCGAATGCTCGAGGTCGGCTTGATCGCGATCGACACGGTGATGTCCTGCCCCGTCGAGATCCCGCCGAGCACGCCGCCCGCATGGTTGCCGATGAAACCGCCCGGCGTCAGTTCGTCGCCGTGCACCGAGCCGCGTTGCGCGACGCTGTCGAAGCCCGCGCCGATCTCGACGCCCTTCACCGCGTTGATGCTCATCATCGCCTTCGCGATATCCGCATCGAGGCGGTCGAACACGGGCTCGCCCCAGCCGACCGGCACGCCCGACGCGACGACGTCGATGCGCGCGCCAATCGAGTCGCCATCCTTGCGCAGCGCATCCATGTAGGCCTCAAGTTCCGGAACGACCGCCGCGTTCGGCGAGAAGAACGGATTCTCGTGCACGTACGACCAGTCGACGAACGGCACGTCGATCTCGCCGAGGCTGCTCATGTAGCCGCGCACCTCGACGCCGAAGCGCTCGCGCAGCCACTTCTTCGCGACCGCACCCGCGCCGACGATCGGCGCAGTCAGGCGAGCGGACGAACGGCCGCCGCCGCGATAGTCGCGGATGCCGTATTTCTGCCAGTACGTGTAATCGGCATGGCCGGGACGGAACGTCTCGACGATGTTGCCGTAGTCCTTGCTGCGCTGGTCGGTGTTGCGGATCAGCAGCGCGATCGGCGTGCCGGTCGTCACGCCTTCGAACACGCCCGACAGGATCTCGACCTCGTCGGCTTCCTGCCGTTGCGTCACGTGTCGCGACGTGCCGGGCTTGCGGCGATCGAGCTCGACCTGGATGTCGGCTTCGGTCAGCCCCATCCCCGGCGGGCAGCCGTCGATCACGCAGCCGATCGCGGGACCGTGCGATTCGCCGAAGGTCGTGACAGTGAAAAGCGTGCCGAGAGTATTGCCGGACATGATGGAACCGCCCAATGAGAAATGGGCAAACCGATGCGCTGCCCAAGCCGCAGGCAGGTCGATCGTTTGCCGGTCGAGAAAAAGAGGTAAACCGCTATTATGCCAGCCGTCCCGGGCCCGCGGGCCGCATGAAACGCCGGCCGGGCGCACGGTAAGGGCATACGCGGCCCGGCCGGTGCGGCCGGAAGCCCGTTCCGGCCGACTTGCAGCCGAATCCCTGCCCGCGCGATGCCGGCGCGCGCCGCCTACTTCCGCGCGCCGCGCAGCTCGGTCACCGCGGCCTGCAGCGACTCGGGCGTCGCAACCGACGCCGGGATCGGCTCGCCGACCGCCAGCGTCAGCCGGCTCATCACGCCGCGCTTGATGGGCCGCGGCATCCGCGCATCGGAATGCCGTGAGAAATAGCTGCCCCAAAGCCCGCGCAGCGCCATCGGAATCACCGGCGCCGGCGTGCGGCTCAGAATTTCGGTGATGCCGTGGTGGAACGTATTGATGTCGCCCGTCTTCGTCAGCTTGCCCTCGGGGAAGATACACACGAGTTCGCCGTCCTTCAGCGCGGCCTCGCACGCGTCGTACGCGCGCGCGAGCATCCCGGGATCCTCGTGGCGCGGCGCGATCGGGATCGCCTTCGCATGCCGGAACACCCAGCTCGCGAAGCGCGTCTTGAAGATCCGGTGATCCATCACGAAACGGATCGGGCGCGGACTCGCGGCGGCCAGCACGAGCGCATCGACGTAGCTGACGTGGTTGCACACGAGCACGGCCGCCCCCTCCGCCGGGATCCGCTCCGCGTGCACGAGGCGAATCCGGTAGAAGGTATGCACGAGCACCCACGCGACGAAGCGCAGCAGGAACTCGGGCACGAGCAGGTAGATATACGCCGCGACGACGACGTTCAGCAGTGCGGTGACGAGGAACAGGCCCGGGATGTCGACACCGGCCTTGGTCAGCCCCATCGCCATCACGGCCGACAGGATCATGAACAGCGCGTTCAGGATGTTGTTCGCGGCGATGATCCGCGCGCGGTGCGTCGGCGCGCTGCGGCTCTGGATCAATGCGTACAGCGGCACGCTGTAGAAGCCGCCGAACATCGCGAGCAGGAACAGGTCGGCGAGGATGCGCCAGTGGCGCGCGCCGGCCAGGAATTCGCCGACCGACAGCAAGTGGCCGGGCGACGGCAGCGCGTGGCTCGCGAAATACAGTTCGATCGCGAACACGCTGATGCCGATCGAGCCGAGCGGCACGAGACCGATCTCGACGCGCCGCTGCGACAGCCGTTCGCACAGCAGCGAACCGAGGCCGATGCCGATCGAGAACGTCGCGAGCAGGATCGTGACGACGTCGGGGCTCGCGGACAGCACGTCCTTCGCGAAATTGAAGAACGACGTGAGGAACGTCGCGCCGACGAACCACAACCACGAGATGCCGAGCAGGCTCAGGAACACGGTACGGTTCTGCCGCGCGAGCCCGAGGTTGCGCCAGGTCTCGCTGAACGGATTCCAGTTGATCACGAGATCGGGCTGCGGCGCCGGCGTGGACGGCACGCGCTGCGAGACGAGCCGCCCCGCGAGCGCGATGACGACGACACTCACCGCGAGTACGCGCTCGCCGCTGCCTTCGATTCCCGCGGCCGCGCCGCCGATGATCGTGCCGATCAGGATCGCGATGAACGTGCCCATCTCGACAAGGCCGTTGCCGCCGACCAGTTCGTGCTCGCCGAGATGCTGCGGCAGGTACGAATACTTGACGGGCCCGAACAGCGTCGAGTGCATTCCCATCATGAACGTGCACAGATACAGCAGCGTCGCGCTGTGCGTGACGAAGCCGGCCGCGCCGACCAGCATCAACACGATCTCGAAGGTCTTCACGAAGCGCGTGAGGGTCGCCTTGTCATACTTGTCGGCGATCTGGCCGGACGTCGCCGAGAACAGCACGAACGGCAGGATGAAGATCGCGGAAATCAGGAATGCGGCCGTTTTCGCGTCGACGCCGGAGAACCGCGCGGTGTGATAGGTGACGAGCGACGTGAAGCCGATCTTGAAGACATTGTCGTTCAGCGCACCGAGGAACTGGGTCGTGAAGAACGGTGCGAAACGGCGTTCGCGCAGCAGGTCGAACTGCGATGCGTGGGCGCGCCGTTCGTCGCGCCGCCCCGGAGTGGCTTGCGTTTGATCGCTCATGCGGAATACGCGCGCGTCGTCTTGGCGAAGCTGCGCGGGCCTTGTCGTGTTGTCGTTGAAAAAACGGCGGCGCAGGACAAACCTGCGCCGCCGCATGCCGGATGGCGACGCCCGCGCATCAGGGCGCAGGGCGCGGCGCGGTTCACGGCTTGTGCGCTTCGGCTTCCGATTCCGGCCAGTCGCGGATGTATGCCTTCAGCATCCGGTTCTCGAAGCTCTGCGCCTCGACGACCGTCTTCGCGACGTCGTAGAACGAAATGACGCCCATCAGCACCTTCTTGTCGAGCACGGGCATGTAGCGCGCGTGGCGCTCGAGCATCATCCGGCGCACTTCGTTGACGTCCGTTTCCGGCGTGCACGTGAGCGGCTCGTCCATCACCTTGCGCACCTGCACGTCGCCGATCGCGCCGCCGTTGACGTGCAGGCGCAGGATGATCTCGCGGAACGTCAGCATCCCGACGAGATCGCCGTACTCCATCACGACGAGCGAACCGATGTCGTGCTCGGCCATCGTATCGACCGCTTCGCGCAGCGGTTTATCGGGCGTCACCGTAAACAGCGTGTTGCCCTTCACTTTCAGAATATCGCTGACGCGCATCGTAGTCCCCTCATGCTTGAATGCAAATCCTCTTTCGATCCTATCGGAAAGCCTGTCAAAAGGAAAGCGCGGGCCGGCGCGGCGGGCCGCCCCCGCTTGCGGACACCGGCCGCCGGCCGCACAATGGCCCCATGAACAGCGGCCCGAGGAGACGGCCATGGCGCATACGCATTCGGAGCAATTCGCCAGCTTCGCTGATTTCTACCCGTATTACCTGAACGAACACCGGAACCTGACGTCGCGGCGGCTGCACTTCATCGGCTCGCTCGGCGTGATCGGCTGCGTCGCGATGGCGATCGCGACAGGGAGCTGGCTGTGGCTGCCGGCGGCTGTCGTCTGCGGCTACGGGTTCGCGTGGGTCGGACACTTCTTCTTCGAGAAGAACCGCCCGGCCACGTTCCGGCACCCGATCTACAGCCTGATGGGCGACTGGGTGATGTTCAAGGACATTTGCATCGGCAAGATTTCGCTGTAGCCGCCGGGTGCGGCATTCAAGCGGGCCGCGGCGGCCGCGCGTGCGGGTCGGACACGCCGTCCGGCGTCGGCCCGGAGATGCCCGCCGGCTGCGCGCCCGCGAGCCGATGCGCGGCGATCAGCGACGCGAGCGACACGTCGAACCGGTCGCTCGACAGCACCGCGAGCAGCGCCGCGCCTTCGACATGGCTGCGGCGCCGCTGCAACTGGTAGGTCAGCTCCGTGCGGTCGATCACCAGCACGTCGAACAGTTGCGCCAGGGTCAACTGCTCCGGGTTTGCCAGCAGGACGTAGCGCGGCGCGGCGTCACCGCTGTCCAGTCGCGCGACCCATTCGCGTTCCTCCATGGTCGTCAGCAGCCGTTGCGCGGTTTCCATGTCGCAGCGCAGCATGGCCGCAAGCCGCAGCGCCGCGTACCCGGGCTTGCCGGCCGCGCGCGCCTCGGCAAGCCGCGCGAGCAGTTCGAGCGCATCGAGCAGGTCGCTGCCCGGATAGTGGATGCGATGGAACTGGCCGACGCGGATCGCCGGCAGCGCGGAGGTCACCATCGCACCGAGCAGCGCGACGAACCAGCTGAGATACACCCACAGCAGAAACACCGGCAGCGCCGCGAACGCGCCGTACACGGCCGTATAGGTCGGAATGCGCCGCACGTAGTAGCCGAAGCCGCGTTTCGCGAGCTCGAACGCGACGGCCGCGAACAGCCCGCCGATCACCGCGTCGCGCCATGCGACCGTGCAGTTCGGCAGGTACACGTACAGCAGCGTGAACGCGAGCACCGTCAGCGGCAGCGACGCAAGCGCGAGCAACCACTCGACGATCGACGTGGACGGACCCGCACCGGTGAACGCGAGCGACTGTGTGAACAGGTACGACGAGATCGACAGGCTCACGCCGAACAGCAGCGGGCCGAGCGTGATCAGCGCCCAGTACGCGAGCACGCGCTGCGCGAACGGCCGCGGCTTGCGCACCCGCCAGATCAGGTTGAAGGCCGATTCGATCGTCATCATCGTCATCACCGACGTGACGACGAGCACGATCAGGCCGGCCGTCGTCAGCCCCTTGGCCTTCGACGCGAACTGGTTCAGGTACTTGAAGATCTGGACGTTGAACTGCGCGGGCATCAGGTGATCCGCGAGGAACCCCTGCAGCGAGATCTGGAACGACGCGAACATCGGGAACGCGGTAAACAACGCGAACGCGACCGTCACGAGCGGCACGAGCGCCAGCATCGTCGTAAACGTCAGACTGCCCGCCACTTGCGGGATGCGATCCTCGGCACTGCGCCGGGCCGCGAACTGCGCGAGGCGCTTGAGGGTGTCGAGATCGACGCTCAACTTCGGCAAACGGCTTCTCCTTCCTGATGCGGTGCGCCTCACGGCGCGCCGCCGCGCTGCGCGACGGCTTCAGCCCCTATAATAGCCGCTCGATCCAGCAGGGGCCGACTGCACCGGGCACGCGCGCGGCCGCACGCGGCTCCGTAGCCCATGAAAGACATTCTCGTCCTCTACTACAGCCGTCACGGCGCCACGCGCGATCTCGCGCTCGCGATTGCGAACGGCATCGACAGCGTGCCGGGCATGCAGGCGCGCATCCGCACCGTGCCGCCCGTGTCGACCGTCTGCGAAGCCAGCGCCCCCGACATCCCCGCCGACGGTCCGCCCTATGCGGAACTGCGCGACCTCGAGGAATGCGCGGGCCTCGCGCTCGGCTCGCCGACCCGCTTCGGCAACATGGCCGCCTCGCTCAAGTATTTCCTCGACGGCACGACACCGCAATGGCTGTCGGGCGCGCTGACCGGCAAACCGGCGAGCGTGTTCACGTCGACGGGCAGCCTGCACGGCGGCCAGGAATCGACGTTGCTGTCGATGATGCTGCCGCTGCTGCATCACGGGATGATGATCGTCGGGATTCCGTACACCGAATCCGCGCTCAGCACGACGCGTACCGGCGGCACGCCGTACGGCGCGTCGCACGTGTCGCAGCACGATCGCGCCGAGCCCAGCGGGCTGTCGGCGGACGAAAAGGCGCTCGCGGCCGCGCTCGGCGTGCGGCTCGCTCGCGCGGCGGCCGCCCTCTCCAACGCCCAGGCCGCCGAAACCGCATGAACGCGCCCGCCCGCCCCGCCGTCGCCGCCCGGCCGCGCTACGCGCTGACCGCCGTCGCATGCCTCGTCGCGCTGATCGCGCTGTCGCTCGCGTGGGAGCTGTGGCTCGCGCCGCTGCGCCCGGGCGGCTCCGCGCTGATGCTGAAGGCCGTGCCGCTCGCGCTCGCACTGCCCGGCGTCTGGCGGCGTAACATCTATACGATGCAATGGGCGAGCATGCTGATTCTCGTCTATTTCGCCGAAGGCATCGTGCGCGGCATGTCCGATCGCGGGTTGTCCGCGACGCTCGGCTGGTGCGAGACCGCGCTTGCCGTCGGCTTCTTCGTGGCGGCGCTGGCGTACGTCGCGCCGTTCAAGCGCGCGGCGAAAAAATCGCGCGCCGCGTCCTGACCCTTACGCGACAAGGTGATGATGTCTTCCGAAGCTTTCGTTTCCGCGTGCCGCGACGCGATCGGCGCCGACCACGTGCTGACCGATTCGCACGATACCGAACCGTTCCTGACCGACTGGCGCCGCCGTTACAAGGGTGCCGCGTGCGCGGTGCTGAAACCCGCGAACACGGCCGAAGTCGCCGCGCTCGTCAAGCTGGCCAACGCGCACGGCATCTCGCTCGTGCCGCAAGGCGGCAACACGGGCCTCGCCGGCGGCGCGACGCCCGACTCAAGCGGCAGCCAGGCCGTCCTGAGCGTCGCACGCCTGAACCGCGTGCGCGCGCTCGATCCGCACAACAACACGATCACCGTCGAAGCCGGCGTGATCCTCGCCGACATACAGGCGCGCGCCCGCGAAGGCGGCCGGCTGTTCGCGCTGAGCCTCGCGGCGGAAGGCAGCTGCACGATCGGCGGCAACCTGTCGACCAATGCGGGCGGCACCGCGGTGCTGCGCTACGGCAACGCGCGCGAGCTGTGCCTCGGGCTCGAGGTCGTGACGCCGCAGGGCGAGATCTGGGACGGCCTGCGCGGGCTGCGCAAGGACAACACCGGCTACGACCTGCGCGACCTGTTCATCGGCGCGGAAGGCACGCTCGGGATCATTACCGCTGCCGTGATGAAGCTGCATCCGCTGCCGGCCGCGCAGGTCACGGCGCTCGCCGCGCTCGAATCGCCGCACGCGGCGCTCGATTTTCTCGCGCTCGCGCAGCGCGCAGCCGGGCCGCTGCTGACCGGCTTCGAGTTGATGTCGGATTTCTGCATGCAGCTCGTCGGCAAGCACTACCCGCAACTGCGCTACCCGTTCGCGCAGACGCATTCGCAGACGGTGCTGCTCGAACTGTCCGACAACGAAAGCGAAGCGCATGCGCGCGCGCTGTTCGAGAAACTGATGGAAGAAGCGTTCGAGGCCGGGCTCGTGGTCGACGCGGTGGTCGCGGAGAATCTCGCGCAGTCGCGCGCGTTCTGGGACCTGCGCGAGCACATCCCGCTCGCGCAGGCCGACGAGGGGCTCAACATCAAGCACGACATCGCGGTGCCGATCTCGTCGGTCGCGCGGTTCATCGACGAAACCGACGCGGCGATCCAGCAGGCCGCGCCGGGCGCGCGGATGGTCACGTTCGGCCACCTCGGCGACGGCAACCTCCACTACAACGTGCAGATGCCCGAAGGCGGCGATCCGAATGCGTTCCTCGCCGCGTTCCAGGCGCCGATCAACCGGATCGTCTACGACAACGTGCACCGCCACCACGGCACGATCAGCGCGGAACACGGCATCGGCCAGTTGAAGATCGACGATGCGCAGCGCTACAAGTCGCCGGTCGAAACGACGCTGATGCGCACGCTGAAGACCGCGCTCGACCCGCGCGGCCTGATGAATCCCGGCAAGGTCCTGCGCTGAAGCCGCCCTCTCAGGAGCGAAGCCCGTGAAAATCCGCGTACTGTCCGACCTGCATCTCGAATGCAACCAGCCCGACGTGATCGCGCATGCCGACGCGGATCTCGTCGTGCTCGCCGGCGACATCCACAATCACGCGGAAGGCCTGCGCTGGGCCGCCGAGACATTCGACCCGGCAGTGCCGGTGGTCTACGTGCCGGGCAACCACGAGTACTACGACGGGGAATTCGGCGCGCTGGAGACGGCGATGCGCGACGCTGCACATGCGCTCGACAACGTGCATTACCTGAACAACGGCGTCTACGTCGATCCCGAACAGCGCTTCCGTGTGCTCGGCACGACGCTCTGGGCCGATTTCTCGCTGTTCGGCAGCGACGAAGCCAGCATCGCCACCTCAATCGAAGCCGCGCTGCGTGTGATGCTCGATTTCAAGGGATTGATCCAGGTGACCTGGCCGCACGACGCGGTGCTGCATGCGGCACCCGGCGCGGCGGAACGGGATTTCTCGCCGGCCGACGCGATCGCGCTGCATCGGCAAGGCCGCGCGTGGCTGGAAACGCAGCTCGCGGTGCCATTCGCGGGGCGGACGATCGTCGTCACCCATCATGCGCCGCACCGGCGCTCGCTGGCGGAACGCTACGCGGAAGATCTCGCATCGGCGGGGTTCGTCACGGATATGGCGGAACTCGTGCGGCCGCCGGTGGATTTGTGGATCCACGGCCACACGCATACGTCATTCGACTATGTTGCGAACGGCGGCACGCGCGTGGTGTGCAATCCGCGCGGCTACATCCGCCGGCGCACCGGCGAACTGGAAAATACCGCGTTCGCGTGGGACAAGGTCGTCGAGCTCGGTTGACCACCGGCCCGCCCGGCCGCGTTGCGCGGCCTTCTCCGACCCGGGCTGTATGGGCTGTACGGGCTGATATGGCCCGATCAGCGGTCGCGGCGGCGCGATCCGTGCTGTGCCACGCGCACCGGCACCGGCTTCAACCGCGCCTTCGCCTTCATCGCACGCAGCAGGTCACGGGTCGCCGCGGCGGCAGCGGCCGCGCCAAGCAGGACTCCAAGGCCGATCATCAGGTGCGTATCCATTGCTACTCCGGGTGACGTATATCGATTACTTTAACAGTATCAAACTGTCTGACACGCGTTCGTAAAAAAATGTTGCGTGAAGGACAAATCTCGTCAGATTGCGATCAACCGCGCTGTCATGTCGCACGCGTGTACAGCTCGAGCGCGGCTTCGTCGGCAGCAAGCGTGGCCGGCAGTTCGTCGCGCAGGAAATCGACCCAGGTACGGATTTTCGCGTCGAGGTACTGACGCGACGGATACAGCGCGTAGATGTTCATCACGTGCGACCGGTATTCGGGCATCACGCGCACGATGTGTCCGCTGCGCAGCCAGCCGATCGCCGAATAGAGCGGCAGCCCGCCGATCCCCATCCCCTCCCGCACGGCTACCGCGAGCGCCTCGGCGACGTTCACGCGGAACGGCGGCGCCGAGATCGGAACGACCTCTTCGCCGTTCGGCCCCGCCAGCGCCCATTCGTCATAGTGAAAGCCCGGCGCGACCATTCCGAGGCACACGTGCTGCGCGAGATCCGCCGGCCGCTGCGGCACGCCATGCGCCTCGACATAGCCGGGCGACGCGCACACGACGCTGTAGCTCTCGCCGAGCCGCTGCGACACGAGCCCCGAATCGGGCAGGTCGCGGCCGACGACGATCGCGACGTCGTAACCCTCGTCGAGCAGGTCGGGCATGCGCTGCGCGAGCGTCAGCTCGACATGCACGTCCGGATAGCGCTCGCGATAGCGTGCGATGGCCGGCACCAGGTAGTGCTGGCCGAGGCTCGTGAAGCAATGGACCTTCAGCTTGCCCGACGGGCGCGCGTGCGCATCGCCGGCCTCGGCTTCGGCCTGGTCGACGTACGCAAGGATCTGCTCGCAGCGCTGCAGGTATCGCTCACCGGCTTCGGTCAGCGCGATCCGCCGCGTCGTGCGATTCAAGAGGCGCGTGCGCAGGTGCGCCTCGAGATCAGAGACCGCGCGCGACGCATAGGCGGTGGTCGAACTCATCTGCTGGGCGGCCGCGGTAAAGCTCCCCGCGTCGACCACGCGGACGAATACCCGCATGTTTTGTAACGTATCCATCCGTTTACCCATTTGAATCCGGAGGGATTGTTGCACAGGGGCGAACAAATATTGTCTCAGGATTCGTAAAAATGACTTGCACCGTTGTCCGTTTATTCAGGAATCACTGAAAAATATAATCGCATCCGACTCATCTATATCCGAAAGGGAGAAAATCGTGCAGTCTCCGGCGACAAAAGGGACGCTCGCACTGGCGGTTCTTGCAGTCTCATTAATAATGGCCGGATGCGCGAGCATGGGCGACAACAAGCCGCAGTCGGCCCGCATCGAAGCGAACGCGCTCGACGCCGGCGCCGCGATCCGCGCGGCCGACCGTGACGCGGGCTGGCCCGCGGCCGACTGGTGGCGCGCCTACCGCGATCCGCAGCTCGACACGTGGATCGCCGCCGCGCAGGCCGGCAACCCGACGCTCGCGGCCGCCGAGGCACGCGTGCGCGAAGCGCAGGCGATGGCGCGCGTCGCCCGCTCGGCCGAACTGCCGCAGATCAACGGCAACCTGTCGCTGATGCGCGAGCACTGGCCCGACAACGTGTTCTACGGCCCGGGCCCGCTCGCGAACGCCGATACCTGGAACAACACCGGCACGCTCGGCCTGTCGTATCACCTCGACCTGTGGGGCAAGGACAAGAACGCGACCGAGCGCGCGCTCGACACCGCGCATGCGACCGCCGCCGACGCGCGCGCGGCGAAGCTCGAACTCGAAGTCAACGTCGTGCGCGCGTACGTCGGCATGTCGATGAACTATGCGCTGCTCGACCTCGCGCACGAAACGTTCGAACGCCAGCGCTCGCTCGCCGATCTCGCGCGCAAGCGGTTGCAGGCCGGCCTCGGCACGCAGCTCGAAGTGAGCCAGGCGGAATCGACGCTGCCCGACTACGAGCGCCAGATCGACAGCTATGAAGAAGCGATCCAGCTCGCGCGCCACCAGCTCGCCGCACTGGCCGGCAAGGGCCCGGGCGCCGGCGACGCGATCAAGCGGCCGCAGCTTTCGCTCGACGCGCCGGCCGGCCTGCCGTCGGCGATGCCGGCCGACCTGCTCGGCCGCCGCCCCGATGTGGTCGCGGCGCGCTGGACGGTCGACGCGCAGGCGCGCGGCATCGATGTCGCGAAGGCCTCGTTCTACCCGAACATCGACCTGCTCGCGACGGTCGGCGGCTTCGGCGTGACCGCGCCATTCACCGACTTCCTGCGCGCGATGAACGGCGGCTGGACGGCCGGCCCCGCGCTGTCGCTGCCGATCTTCGAAGGCGGCCGGCTGCGCGCGCAGCTCGGCGCGGCGAATGCCGGCTACGACCAGGCGGTCGAGCGCTACAACCAGACGATCGTCGGCGCGCTCAAGGACATCGCCGACCAGGTCGTGCGGATCCGCTCGCTCGATACGCAAAAGAAGGACGCCGCGCGCTCGGTGGCTGCCAACGATCGCAGCTACCAGTTGTCGCGCGAGGGCTTCCGCCGCGGGCTCACCGATTACGTGAACGTGCTGATCGCGCAACAGCAGTTGCTGCGCGCGCAGGAGACGGCGGCCCGCATCGACGCGGAACGCCTTGCCGCGCACGCGCAGCTGATGGCCGCGCTCGGCGGCGGCGTCGAGACGGGCGAAGATGTTCGGGGCGGCCATCCGCCGGACGACCAACCCGCCGCTGGCGCCAACCCGTCGAGCGCGAAGCCCGTGGCGGCCGTTGCCCGCCCCGCGCAGGTCGCCGCTGCCGGCTCGTCTGGCTCGTCTGGCTCGTCTGGCTCGTCTGGCTCGTCTGGCTCGTCTGGCTCGTCTG